>JAGRHA010000103.1 GCA_020445205.1 Gammaproteobacteria bacterium | reverse complement strand
TCGTCGGTTTCAGCAATCTGCTGTAGTCGCCTCGCCGAAACACCCAACAACGCTGCGGCTTGGGGCTGAGTTAAATTGCGTACTGGCTTAGTCATGCGTACGAAACATTGGCGCGGTTATAGCTAGACAAACACGGCGGTGCGAATTACCCGCTCCGCTATAGTCCACAACAGGACCCGTAAGTATCTGATTATAATAGAGTTTCGACATTGTTGGACTTTGCGATGTTGTCTCTAGCCCACAGCGGCCTGAGATTCGATAGACACCAACACTTACGCCATTCGTCAACAACAACCTCCACCCGTCCGGGCGCCACGGTGTCCCGCCTTGCGATCGTCAGGCGGTCGGCCTGGCTGTCGTCGAGGTACACGCCCGCGACCGCATCGAGGCGCAGCGGTACCAGCAGTACGACCAGCGCCGCGGCTCGATGCCGTTCGGGCCGAACTACCACCAGCCATTCGGGCAGTCAGCGCCCTACGGCACCCGTGCTCCCGGCTACACCGAGCCGCGCGACCGCTACGGGACCGGCAGTGATTACCGGGACTACGGGGCCGGCTGGTAATCACGCCTACCACCCACCAGTGCCCGCAAACCCGCCACGCTTGCGGCGCTGGCATTCCCTGGCGCCCTGGTGCGGCCGGTACTTGCTCGTCTCAGGCCAGATCCACCGACCGCGGATGACGCCGAAGCGGTCGACGTAGGTGGTGTGCTTCGGCCGGGTGATTCCGGGTCCGTGCAATGCGGACCCGAACAGGCGTCGGATGATGCCCTTCAGTGCTTCTTGCCAGCCTGGTGCTGCTTGACCTGCTGTCGTGCCGATGCCTCGAACAAGTCATCCTGCATCGGCTGACCCAACGCCTTGCGGCAGACCTGGTAGGCCAGATCCCATCCGGCGCGCTTCTCTTCCTTGGTCTTGATGTACTTGCGCGCGGCCGTGAAGGCGGACTTGGGTATGCCGTCATCTTTCAGCTTGGCGATGACAGCCGCGCTCTGTGCGTTCAGTTCGTCGCGCTTGTTCTCGATGGCTTCCAACTTCTCGTTGGCGTCGCGAATCTGCTGCATGAAGTCGTCGTCATACAGGCTGTCGCCGATTGCGGCCTCGGCATCTCTCGGCCCCTTGGCGGACTTCTGTTCTTCGGTGGCTTCCGGTGGCATGTTCATCTTCTCCTTCGTTTCCGTGGCGGTCTGCTCGGTCATGGGTTACCCCTTTACGATCGTTAAGCGAATGCCGTACTCAGCCTCAACGAGTTTCTTCTTGAGCTTGAATACGTCGGTTTCGAGTCCCTTCACGTCTTCCACCACGCGCTGTCCGTTGCGCGCGTATTCGAAATCGGCCTTGTAGGTCGTGATCAGCACGCCGTTGATCCGAATCGGGAACGCGGGCTGCAGCTTCAAGCCGTCGATCTGTCCGTAGTGTTCCTCCAAACGCAGTGTCTTGAATCGCTGCATCTCCGCGGTCGACGGGAAGTAATGCAGGTCGCGGCTACCGCAGGCGCATTGCTTGGTCTTCTCGCGGTAGTCGCTCAGGCAGGTCAGGCAGGTGTAGATCGACTTGCGTGTCTGCATGCCCTGCAGTTTCGAGCGGAAGCGGTTCATGCTCGCAGCCTCCCCTCGAACGCTTTCTCGACCTGCAGTGCGTACCAATGACCGTGTTCCACGCGCCAGCGGTTCAGCAGATCGCGGCGGGCGTAGTAATCGCCACGCGAGATCAGCGCGTGAATGGCATCGTTCAGTTCGCTGGTACTCAGCCTAGGTCGCATCAAACGGCTCCTGTCGTCGTGTGTCGCCATCCCTGCCCACGCCATCCGCCGGCCGCGCAATGAACTCGCGGCACACCGAGCCGATCGCTGGAAACCCGCGCTTGTGCCGTGCACAGTAGTCGCCATAGCGCGACGTGCGAGCGAAGGTGCAGCGGCGTTCTAAGCAGGTCATCGCAAATCCTTTGTGAGTCGGTAAATTTTCATGCGCCGTCATCCAGCATTGATCGCTGATGCGACATAGCGAGATTCCGGAATCGCATGTGCGAGCCATCCCAGGCCAGTCGCGTGGTGCCAATCCGGCCGTGCCGGTTCTTGTCGACGATGAATTCAGCGATACCCCGCTCGGTCGTGTTCGCGTCGTAGACCTCGTCGCGGTAGATCAGCACGACGGCATCGGCTTCCTGCTCGATCGCGCCGGAGTCCTTCAGGTCGCCCATCGACGGCCGCCGGTTCGTCCGCTGCTCGACGTTGCGGTTGACCTGCGCCAGGGCGATGACCGGGATGTTGAGTTCGCGGGCCAGTTCCTTGAGCCCCATGACGACCTCGCCGACCTGCTCGTGCTTCGGCAACGACCGGTCGGGCGCCTTCAGACGCTGGATGTAATCCACGTACAGCGCCCGGATACCGTGATCACGTCGTGAACGTCGCGCGAAGTTGGCCACCTCAGCGATCGTCGGCGCCGGCTTATCCATGATCGCGATGTACTGCTGCTTGAGCGACGACATGGCTTTGGTGATCTTCGGCCAGTCGTTTTCCTCGAGCTCGGCGTTTCGCAGTCGCGTCGCATCGATACCGCCCTCGGCCGAGATCATGCGCAGCGCCAGTTGATCGCGCGGCATTTCGGCAGACACGAACGCGACGGGCACCCTGGACCCTTGCGCTGTGTTGAGCAGAAACGCCGTTTTGCCCATGGCGGGCCGTGCGCCGAACACGTACAGGTCCGACGGGTGGTAGCCGCCGAAAATCTTGTTCAGCCGCTCAAAGCCGGTGTCGATGCCGACCAGGCCCTTGCGGTCGACAGCACGCTCGACGACGTTCAAGCCATCGACCAGGGCGGCCGCCAGATCGCAGTCCCAGCGCTTAGTCGTGTGCGCCTGGCCGAGTAGCGTCGAGACGATCTCGTCACTGAGCTCGCGCCAGTTCTGTGCGTCAGCGCTGGTCATCTGCATGCCAAGCGCCATCAGCGAACGGGCCGCGGCGTTGTCTCGCACGATGTCGGCATAGGCGCGGATGTTGGTCGCCGGGATCGTGTATGCCTCGAACACCGCCATGCCGCCGATGTCTTCCAGCGCACCGGTCGCGGCGAGATGATCGGCGATCGTGATCACGTCGACCGGTTGCCGTCGGCTCGCGAGCTCGGTGGCCGCCTGGTACACCGCCCGGTTCTGCGCGAAATAGAAATCCTCGGGCTTGAGTTCGATGCCGTCGAATGGCCT
>JAGRHA010000102.1 GCA_020445205.1 Gammaproteobacteria bacterium | reverse complement strand
TGGCGCTGCTGGCCATGTTGCTGGTGACCGCGGCACTCGGTGCCGCCTGGATCTACACCTGGCAGCAGGCATCGAACGAATCGCTGCGCATCAACGCCATGATCCGTGAAGCGCAGCAGTTGTATCGCGACATGTATCGCCAGGCGCGCGAGGTGATCGTCGCCGCGCGGACCGGCGACAGCCTCGCGCAGACGCCCTACTGGGAGCGCGCCTACGAAATGGATGCACGTTTCGAACGCCTCGAGCTCACGCTGCGCCCGGCCGCTGAGCTCGACGCCCTCATGGGTATGCGCGAGGCCTATGCCATGTTGCAGTCGCAAATCAACGTCCTGCTGACGGCATCGGGTCACGCTGATCCCTACAGCCTGGTCGACGCTGCGGTCGACCGCTGGATCGGCAGCGAATTCGCCGATGCCTATGCGCGACTGACGGCTGTTCTCGACGAGCGCAACGCTGCGGTTACGCTGCGCCTGGAACGATGGAACCACTGGGCGGTGTGGGTGTTCCCCCTGCCGCTCGTCGCCAGCATCCTTGTCGTGCTGCTCGCACACCGACGCCTGCGCTCGATCTTTTCCTCGCCGATGCGTCGCCTCAGCGATGGCGCCGCGGCGATCGCGCAAGGCAGAATGGCGCATCGTGTACCGGAAACGGGCGCCGCGGAAATGCGTCTGCTCGCCGCATCGATCAACCGCATGGCGGCGGACCTGAGCAGTGAACGTGAACAACGCCTGGAACGCGAACGCCAGGCGTCGCTTGAACGGCTCGCGCCGATGGTCGCCCACAACATCCGTAATCCGCTGGCCAGTATTCGCGCACTCGCGCAGGCCTCACACCCAGACGATGATGCGCAAGAGCACGAAGAGACACGCCAGGCCATCATCGCCACGGTCGATCGCCTCGAACGCTGGACCGGCGCACTGCTCGATTACCTCTACCCGTTCACACCGCGCAAACAAGCTGTCGCGGTGCAGGCGATGATTGCCGAGCTGGCTGCGATGGCGGTGCCGCAGACCGCAGCGCGACAGGTCACACTCGAAACGCGGATCGCAGAGGACCTGCTGATCACAGCCGATCGTGAGTTGCTCGAACAAGCGCTGCACGGACTGCTCATCAACGCGATAGAGGCCAGCCCGGCACAAGGCCGCGTGCGGATCACCGCAGAGCGTGACGCGCAGACCATTACGATCCATATCGACGACCAGGGCCCCGGCATCGCCTTCCAGCCCGAAGTCATGCAGACGATCGGCCCCGGCCCCTCGACCAAGACGCACGGCACCGGTATCGGTATCCCGTTCGCATTACGCGTCTGCCAGGCGCACGGCGGCACCCTCGCCTTTTCCCGATTGCCGACGGCCGGTACCCGTGCGAGCGTCAGCCTGCCCGTCACCATGACCACGGGCGGTGATCAGTGAACGACAGCAGCCGACCCAGCGTGCTGCTCGTCGACGACGAAGTGTTGTTCGTGAAAGCGGCGAGGAAGCTGTTCGAACGCGCCGGTTTCAGCGCGCATGGCAGTCACACGCTCGCCGCCGCACGCGAGGCGCTCGCTGCGCAAAGCTACGACGTGATCATCCTCGATGTCCGCCTGCCTGACGGCTCGGGTCTGCAGTTTCTGCAGCAGTTCAAGCGCCACGGAGACAAGACGCCTGTGCTCGTGCTCACGGCATTCGGCGACATCGACGACGCCGTGGCGGCGATGAAGTCCGGCGCGCACGACTATCTGCAGAAACCCTGCGACGTCGACCAGCTCATCGACATCGTCCATGCGTTGACCCGGCCAGTAGACCAAGGCAGTACCTCGACGCACGCCTCGTCCGACGCCCCTGCGTTGGACGACGACCTTGTCGGCGACAGCGAACAGATCTGTGCATTGCGCAGGCAGCTCGACGACATCGGGCGCCTGAGTGCGCGCTCCGCGCTACCGCCCCCCACGGTTCTGCTGATCGGCGAGACCGGTGTCGGCAAGGGGCTCGTTGCGCGTCGCCTGCACGCCGCCAGTCCACGCAGCGACCAGCCGTTCGTGCATGTCGACTGTGCATCGTTGCCGCGCGAGCTGATCGAATCGGAGCTGTTCGGCCACCGCAAAGGTGCCTTCACGGGCGCCCATCGCGACAAAGCCGGCCTGATCGAGCAGGCGGCCGGCGGCACGGTGTTTCTCGATGAGATCGGCGAGCTGTCGCCCGAGTTGCAAGCCAAGTTGCTGGCCGTGCTGGACCGGCGTCGTGCACGGCGTGTCGGTGACACCGACGAGTACACCACCCATGCCTGGTTCATCACCGCGACGCATCGCGACCTCAACGCCGCGAGTAACCATGGGGAGTTCCGTCGCGATCTGTATTTCCGCTTGAGCCCGATGACGATCAGCCTGCCCGCCCTGCGCGCACGACAAGCGGATATTCCGCTGCTCGCGCATCACTACCTGCAACGCTTCGCCGCACAGTATGAACTGGATGCCACGTTCTCACCGGATGCCATGGAGTGCTTGGTGCAGCATGCCTGGCCGGGCAATGTGCGCGAACTCATCAGTGTCGTCGAGCGCGCGCTGTTTGCCAGCCGCGGTGACATGATCCGGCCGCAGCATCTCGGACTCGATACCGCATCGGTGCCCACCGCACTGGCCGCACCGGTCGACGCGCCATCACTGCGCGATGCCGAACGCGACATGATTCGTCGCACGCTCAGTGAGACGCGTGGCAACGTATCCGAGGCCGCACGGCGTCTCGGCATGACCCGCATGATGCTGCGTTACCGCATCGACAAGTTCGGCTTGCGCGGCGACCCCGAGGCCGACGAGCACTGAGATGACGGCCGTGGCACGTGCCCCTGCTGGACAGTTCTCATCACGCCACGCGCGCTGGCACGCGTGTGCGATCGCCCGGTGCCGCGAACTCGCCCTGGTGACAGGGCACTGTGTCTGAAGTCCTCTATCCTGCGGCCCTGCCCTTCCATCAGCAGACGCTGGCGGTGGGTGATGGCCATCAGCTGTACATCGCCGAGTTCGGATCCGCCGACGGCACGCCCGCGCTGTTTCTCCACGGCGGTCCGGGCACGGGATGCAGCGCCCAACACGCGCGTCTGTTCGATCCGCAGCGTTACCGCGTGATCCAGGTTGACCAGCGTGGCGCCGGCCGCTCGACGCCCGTGGGCGAGACACGCGACAACGATCTCGCCGCGCTCATCGCTGACCTCGAGACCCTGCGCCAACACCTGCAGATCGAGCGTTGGCTGGTGTACGGCGGTTCCTGGGGTGCGACACTCGCCCTCGAGTATGCCAAGCGGCATGCGCGTCGTATCGCGTCGCTCGTGTTGCGCGCACCGTTTCTCGCGCGCGTGAGCGATCTCGACTGGTTTTCCGGCCCCAGCGGATTGGCCAAACAGCTGCCTGAAGCCTATGCCAGGCTGTGTCACGCCCTCGGTGGCGAACCGTGTGACGATCTGTATGCGCGCCTGCACGACCGGCTGAGCGATGATGCACATCCCGACAGCGCGTACCACGCAGCTTTGGCCTGGGACCATTGGGAGGCCGCGGTGATGGGTACACCGCCTGCGGCAACGGAACCCGTGCTCGCCGATCGCACATCACGCATCGCCCGCAAACGCGTATTTGCCCACTACTGCCGACATCGCTTCTTTCTCGGCGATGACGGCGTCATGGCCGGGATCGATTCGCTGCGCGAAGTCCACGGTACGATCGTGCACGGCACGCATGACCGTGTGTGTCGTCATGCCGGCGCAGAACTCCTCGCACACCACGTAAGCGGTCTGCAGTTGCACAGCGTCGAGGGCGCTGGCCACGGCCTGCACGAAACCGCGCTGCAGCGTGCATTGCGCGCTGTGCTCGACCAGCACACGTCAGGTTCGCCCGCCTAGACACCGGGTCACGCAAGCGCCCAAGCGATTCAGCCGGCGGCGGCGATCAATCCGTCCTGTCGACGTTGGCGATGCCCGACAGGATCCCGGGATGGCGTGCGAGCAGGCGCCGCAGCAAGGCATCGGGATCTCTGCCATCGGGATCGTCGTCGCCGTCACCGATCTGTTCGCGCAATACGATGCGCGCCGGATCACGCGACAGAAACAGCACCTGATCGGCAAGCGCGAGTGCCTCGCGCAGATTGTGAGTGACCAGCAGCACGGCATTGCCCTGCTCGCGCCACAGCTCGAGCAGCAGGCGCCGCAGACTGTCCGCCGTGGGTTCGTCGAGTGAGCAGAATGGCTCGTCGAGCAACAGCAGGTCGGGTTCGATGGCCATCGCCCGCGCCAGGGCCACGCGCCGCTGCATGCCGCCCGACAGCTCACCAGGAAAGGCGTGCGCGCGATCGGCGAGTCCGACTCGCGCCAACAAGGGTGCCACCACGCCGTCCTCGTCATGGCCACCTGGCAGCACGAGCTCGATATTGCGCTGTACGCTGAGCCACGGCATGAGCCGCGGCTCCTGGAACACGTAACCGATGCTGCAGGGTCGTCCGCCACTCCATGCGAGCCGGCCGCAGAAGTCGCGGTCGAGACCACTGATAATGTTCAGCAGCGTGCTCTTGCCAGCACCCGATGGTCCGACGAGCGCAGTGAACGATCCCGGGGTGATTGTGAGGTGGACGTCCTGCAGGACCAACGCATCGGCGTACTGCTTGCGTTCGATTGCGATTTCACACGCACTCATGTGCGCCACCGTGTCAGCCGTGCCTCGAGGGGGCGCAACATCACCGACTCGATCGTGTAGATCACGAGTACGAATGCCAAGGTGTATGCGAGGATGCTCTTGATGTCGAAGAACTGGAAGAACACGCTGAGTTGGAAACCGACGCCGTCACTGCGACCGAGCAACTCGACCACGAGGACGATCTTCCAGATCAGCGACAGACCCGAACGCGCCGCGGCCATGAGGTAGGGATACAACTGCGGCAAATAGATGTTGCGCAGACGCCGCACGAGCGGCACGCGGAACACATCACCGACCTGCAACAGCTGGCGGTCGATCGCACGCACCCCTTCCCGCACCGTGACCGCGACCAGCGGCAGCTTGTTGATCGCCACGGCGGCGACCGCGGCGGACTCGACGAGACCGAACCAGACGTAACAGAGGATGATGACGACGAGTGCCGGGATATTCAGGCCGAGGATGAGGACGCCGTCGAACATGGTATCGATCAAGCTGTAGCGGCCCATGAGGAAACCCAGCACCACCCCGGCGATCATCGCCAGCGTGAACGCGAACAGCACACGCCGCAGGGTGACCAGCACGCTGTACAGGAGATCGCCGTCGAGCAGGTGGTGAACAAGACTGCGGATCACCTCCCAGGGGCCGGGCAGCTGGTCGCTCTGCACGAACAGGGATGCGACCTGCCAGACACACAGGAAGAGGCCGAGAAACAGCCAGCGTCCCCAGTTACTGCCCTGCAGCATCGCCAGCAGCCAGATCTGCGCTGTTCAAACCGTCCCAAAACGTACCGGGGAGCAGCCGCTGCGCGTCACCGACCAGCCGTGCACCGCCTTCACGTTCGAGAATATCGAATACCTGTGCGGCGACCGTTTCGCCGTTCGCCACCAGCCGGTGCGGGATTCCTCGACGATAGCCGTCACGCAGCAGCTGCAGCGTGGCGTCATCCTCGGCCTTGGTCAGCGCGCGGATCGCCTGCCACAGATCATCGTCGCGGCCGAGCAGCCGCTTGGCCGCATACGAAGCCTGCAGGAAGCTTCGCAAGGCGTCGCCATGCTGCTGCGCCCATGCATCGGAGAACACCCAACCGAGCATCGGCACCGGGTCATCGATGCCGAGGCCCGCGAGCATCGTCTCGACATCGAGCAGCGGCCGCATCCCGGCCGCTTCGAGACGTGCGCCGTAATGCCAGAAATTCAGTACGGCCGGCAGCTGACCATCCAGCATCAGGCGATTCAATAGCGGCGGTGCGGCATACGCCGGTTCCACGACGCTGCCGAGGTCGGTGCCCATCGAACGCGCGTAGGCCTGTAACAGCAACCAGCTCTTGTCGACGGGACCACCGGCAATACCGAGCTTGTGCCCGGCGAGATCGGCAAGCGTGCCGATACCGGCGTCGGGGCGCACATACAGCCCGCCGACGGTCAACGAGTAGGGAAAGAAGCGGTAATCCCTGCCTGCGGCACGTTGACGGTTGACCCACAGCCAATCGCCGACGATGACGTCGACGGCGCCACCCTGCAGCGCGACGCTGACGGCGTTTTTCGAACTCAAGGGCACGATCTGCAGCGCAACGCCGAATTGTCGGGCGAGCCCTTGTCGCTCGATGACGGCCATCTCCCAATTCACTGTGCCGAACTGCAGTACGCCGACTCGCACGGGTTGCGGCGTGTCGGCCGCCATGGCCGAGGCCGCGAACAGGCCGGCGAAGCACAGCCACATCCGCGCCACTCGTCTCAATGAAAGCGTTACCAACGTCACCCCGAAAGACCCCTATCGTTGCGTCGTGACAGACCCGTTGCACCCACCCACGGGCCGCCCTGTTCTAAGGTCAAGCAAAAGGAATGCCGGCGAGTCGTTCGTCGGTCTGCGCGTTCAGCGCACGCGATGCGTGTACCGCATCAACTGGACGACCGCAAACGCCCTGCGTTGCGCTTGTTGCGCATGATCGGTGGCGGTACTTGTGTGCGCTGTGCCGCATCCCGTACCGCGTGCAGAATGACTTCGTGGCGCGGCGACCTGTCGCAGGCGGGATCGGTGGCGCTCGCATCCCCTGTGAGCAGGTATGCCTGGCAACGGCAACCACCGAAACAGGTACTGCGTTCGTCGCAACCCGAACACGGCGCCTGCATCCAGTCTTCGCCACGGAAGTGGTTGAAATCGGGTGACTCGCGCCAGATCCATGCCAGGTCGTGGTCACGGACGTTCGGCAGCTGCATGCCCGGCAGGTCGGCGGCCGCATGACAGGGCAACGCTGTGCCGTCGGGTGCAATGCTCAAAAACACGCGCCCCCAACCGTTCATGCAGGGTTTCGGCCTGCCCTCGAAGTAATCCGGGACGACGAAATAGATCTTCATGCGATCGGCATAGCGTGCCTGATAGTCGTGGGCGATGGCCTCGGCACGGTCGAGCTGTTCACGCGTCGGCAGCAGGTAATCGCGATTGGCCAGCGCCCAACCGTAGTACTGCGTATTGGCGAGCTCGATGTAGTCGGCCTCGAGATCGAGTGCCATATCGAGGATCTCACGCATGCGGTCGAGGTTGTGTCGGTGCATCACCACGTTGAGCACCATCGGGTAGCCGTAAGCCTTGACCAGGCGTGCGATCTCGGTCTTCTTGGCGAAGCTGTCGGTACCGGCGAGGCGGTTGTTGAGCACCGGATCGTCGGCCTGGAAGCTGACCTGGATATGGTCGAGACCGGCATCCCGGAGCGCCGCGATGCGTGCCTCGTCCATGCCCATCCCCGAGGTGAGCAGGTTGGTGTAATAACCGAGGCGGCGACCCTCGGCGACGATCAGTTCGAGGTCTTTGCGCAGCAGCGGCTCGCCACCGGACAGGCCGAGCTGTGCCGCACCGAGCTTGCGTGCCTCACCGAGCACGCGCAGCCAGTCCTCCGTGCTCAGCTCGTTGGACCGGTCACCCAGGCGGACCGGGTTGGAGCAATACGGGCACTGAAGTGGACAGCTGTAGGTGAGCTCCGCGAGCAACCACAGCGGATGCAGGGCCTGCTGTTCGGGCGAATTCATGTGACCACCGATTCGGAAAACAAAAAGGGCGGGTGAGCCGCGCTCTCCCGCCCTGTGGCTTCACACCGGCGACCGGCTCAGCGAACCTTTACGTACAGGTTGATCTCGAAGCCGTAGCGCAGGTTCTGGAATTCGGGTTTGATCCAGGTCTTCATCCTCATCTCCTCCGTCTGCAACGGTTGTGGTCAGTTTTCGTTCACAGCGTAATGCAAACAATTAACAGTCAAGATTCGTGCCATGCGCACCGACATCGGCTTGCACCCCCGTTGGCCGTGATAGCGGGGTTTCTGCCCGCGGCACGCGTGCGGAATCTGGTTAATTTTAGCCACCGATTGTCTGTCCCTAGCCAGTTTAGCCAATCAGCCGCGCCGCGCCGCTGTGCAAAAGGGTGACACCGTCACGCGACTGTCACCACCCATGGCACAGTTCAGCGTCGCACCACCCAGCCCTGGTCCATGGCCACGGCGACCAGCTCGCGAACGTCGTCGATAAGCCCGTTCTCGGCAAACGTCCGTTCGAGATCCGCGACCACCTGCGACAAGGGCGTTGCGCCGTCGCAGCGGCGCAGGATCTCGGCTGCGCTGTCGTTGAGCTTGACCATGCCCTCGGGGTACAGGATCACCCAGCCCTGCTGCACCTCTTCCCATTGCATGCGGTGTCCCGGCGCGATGCCGTAGCAGGCCTCGCTGTCGATCTCACTCATTGGCCGTCCTCCTCGTTGAAATAGGGCGGCATGTCGAGCACATAGGCCATGTACATGGCGTCGAGCATCGACCACAGGATATCGAGCTTGAGCTGCAGGATCTCGAGTGCGCGTTGCTGGCGTTGCGGCGTGTCGAACCACGCCAGGGTCACGTCGAGGCCGTGTTCCACGTCGCGACTTGCCTGGCTCACGCGCTTGCGGAAATAGTCGAGCCCGGAGGCCTCGATCCAGGGGTAGTCGCGTGGCCAGTTCTCCAGGCGCTGACGGTGGATCGTCGGCGCGAACAGCTCGGTCAGCGACGAACAGATGCCTTCGTGCCATTCGGCGTGACGCACGAACTGGTAATAGGCATCGACGGCGAAACGCACCCCCGGCAGCACATGCTGCATCGACCACAATTCCTCGCGACTGAGGCCGCATGACACACCGAGCCGTAGCCACGCCTCGATGCCGCCTTCTTCGTCGTCCGACCCATCGTGATCGATGATGCGCTGGATCCACAGGCGCCGGGTCTCGCGGTCGGGACAGTTGGCCATGAGCATCGCGTCTTTGCGCGGGATCGTGACCTGGTAATAGAACCGGTTCGCGACCCAGCCGCGGATCTGGTCCGCGTCCAGCTCGCCCGCCGCCATCATGCGGTGATAGGGATGATGAATGTGGTAGCGGCGGCTGCGTGCACGCAACGCCGCTTCGAACTCGGCCTTGGTCCAAGGTGT
Organism: Gammaproteobacteria bacterium; assembly: GCA_020445205.1. GTDB lineage: Bacteria > Pseudomonadota > Gammaproteobacteria > Chromatiales > Chromatiaceae > Thiosocius. Next base: position 21,178 of record JAGRHA010000102.1, on the reverse strand, counting down.
AGACTGCAAGCTGCTCTCCCCTGTTGTCGACGAACCGGCGCCGGGCGCTGCCGTCCACCGGGATTGTTCTGCGTTCATGGCGGTCACAATCGAGCAGATTGCGTGCCAATCACTCGTTGAATTCAGACGTCCAGTTCCATGCCGTCATACGATACCTCGATCCCCGCCGCACCCAGTTGCGCGCGCTCCGGCGAATCCTCGACCAGGATCGGATTGGTGTTGTTGATGTGGATGAGCACTTTGCGTTGACGTGCAAACGGCTGCAGCGCTTCGATCATGCCAGCGGGACCCGACTGCGGCAGATGGCCCATCGCCAGCGAGCGCCGCGTGCCGACACCGCGGCGCGCCATTTCATCATCGGTCCAGCAGGTACCGTCGACGAGCAACAGGTCGGCGTCGTGCATGACGGGTTCGAGATGCGGCTCGATGCGCGCGAGGCCGGGAGCATAGAACACGCTGCGCCCGCTGCCCTGGTCGACGATCTGCAGACCGATGTTGTCGCCGGGATGCGGATCCTCCCGATGCGGCGAGTAAGGTGGCGCCTTGCTGCTCAATGCCAGCGCGGCAAACGACAGACCGTCGAGACCGGCAATTTCGAAAGCCGTGCCGTCGATCGGGATCTCGTGCCAGTTCACGCCGCAGTAGTGATCGAGCATGCGCAGTACCGGGAACCCGGTCGTCAGGTCCTGGTAAACCATGGCGCTGCAGTACAACTCGAGCGGCTCACCGTGTTCGCGCAGCATGAGCAGGCCCGTGGTGTGATCGATCTGGCTGTCGATCAGCAGCACGCCACGAATGCCGATATCGCGCTTCGCCCTGGCCGGCTGCAGGACGGGCGACGACAGTATCTGCTGACGGATGTCCGGCGAGGCATTGACCAGCAACCAGTCGACCCCGTTGCCGGTCACGGCGATCGACGACTGCGTGCGTGGCGTGGCCTTGAGCGTCCCCGCTCTCACGCCGGCACAGTTGTCGCAGTTGCAGTTCCACTGCGGGAAACCGCCACCCGCACCCGATCCCAACACCCTCACTTTCAACATTCGACGAGTTTCCGAGTTGATCTGACGTTGTTTGCGCAGATGCTAGCACCTGTGCATCGTGGCGCTGCCCGAGGGCCACGCGAAGTGCCTTCATGGCGTGCCGTGCGGTGCCAGGATGGGCTATACCTGCGGTTGTCGCTGACGACAGTTCTCGACCCACCAGCAAGCCCGACGGAGGCACCATGTTTTCTGCAGCACTCTATGCGATCCGACACGGCCGTCGTCGTGACGATGCCGCAAACCACCCCCGCGCCGTCGGCGGGCAAACCACCACCGCCGACGACACGCAGGCACTGGTGAGGGTCAGCACCGCGAACGAGATCTTCTTCATGCTCGACAGTCGCCACACTTTCTATGACGTCATCGAGCGCCTGCTGTATTTCGTCAATGCCCCGGGCGAGTCGGCATTCGCGACGATCGAGGCATCGCTCGCCGGCCTCGGCAGCACAGCGGTGTTCGAACAGATCTATCTCGACCCACACAACTGTTTCAATGGCGCACGGCGCATCCGCCTCACCCCCGCACACGCCACCGTCGTGCTCGTTGCGCTACGGCTCGCGGGAACACGCACGACGCTCGGTTGGCTCGCCGACGGCAACGACGCAGCCGCCGCACCGCCCCCGCGTTGACCACGCAGAAATCACGGTATTGCACATTCCGCGCCAGCCAACCGTGACACGCTGCCACCCCTGACGTGTCACCGCCCGCTGTGCGAGCCCGCAGCCTCGATCCTGGCACCCGCATCGATCATGCCGTCAAGCGCGAAGACCAATATCAGAAAACCACCATTTACCAATGCTTCATTGCACAGCGTGCACTAACTCATAAACTCACTCTTGGGTTGCAAAGAATGGTTTTCATTCACGTATACTTCTGAGTTCGGCAGACCTCGTTCATGCCGCTGAATAAAAACAAAAACAATAACAATGCAATCGCCAGAGAGAGAGGAAGTACGATGAACTTCGTGACCGGCCGTACGCATGGTGGGCTCGTCGCTGAAGCTGTGCGCGGAAACGGTTCCGCGAGCTCAGCCATGAACAGTCAGATCGTTCGCTCTTGGGAGCGCTGCCTCGACGACTATGCGCTCGACCCCGAAGCAGGTCCGGAGCCGATCGTCGTCAGCCGCACGGAACTCGACGAGCGCCGCGGCCGCTGCTGCGATCTCGTGCAGATCGCACGCAACGAGATGACCAATCTCTATCAGCAGGTCGCAGGATCCGGCTACGCGATCCTGCTTACGGACAACGAAGGGGTCGTGCTCAACTATGTCGGTGACCCGATGTTCACGGGTACCGCGGCGAACACGGCACTGCAAACCGGCGCGGTGTGGACCGAAAAGGCGCAGGGGACCAACGGCATGGGGACCTGCCTGGTCGAAAAGCGCCCGCTGGTCATCCATCAAAGCGAACACTTCTTCACCAAGAACACCAAACTCACCTGCTCTGCCGCGCCGATCTTCGACCCGCTCGGCGAGCTCGTCGCCGTGCTCGATGCCTCGAGCGACTTCAATCGCGCGCAGCAGCACACGATGGTCCTCGTGAACATGTCGGCGCAACTCATCGAGAACCGCCTGTTCCTGTGTTGCATGCGAGACAACTACGTCGTGCGCTTCCACAGCCGCCCCGAATTCATCAGCACGCTAGGCGAAGGCGTGATCGCGTTCGACGGCGAGGGTCGCGTGCAGGCAGCAAACCGCAGTGCCCTGTTCCAACTCGATGTCGGCGATGCGAAGAGCATCATCGGCAAACCGATCGAGGAATTGTTCTCGATCCGCCTCAGTGAGGCGCTGGACGGCGCACACTTCAATCCCGTCGCTCATCGACCCTTGCACGAGAACGCTCAGGGCCGACGCTTCTACGCCAGCTTCCAGCCGCCGAGCCAGGAGCAGGACAAACCCACGCGCGTCGGCCATGGCAGCCGCGTCCGCGTGGCGAAACCGCTCACGAGCACACCGCAGCTCGAAGGTCTGGAATTTGGTGACGTGCGCATGCGGCGCAATGTCGAATGCGCGAAGAAACTGCTCGAACGGGATATACCGTTCATCCTGCTCGGCGAGACCGGCACCGGCAAAGACGTGTTCGCGAACGCGATTCACCGCTCGAGCAGCCGCGCCGACAAACCGTTCGTCGCCGTCAACTGTGCATCGCTACCCGAGACACTGATCGAGAGCGAACTGTTCGGCTACCGTGCCGGCGCATTCACCGGCGCCAACAAAGAAGGCTCGCGCGGCAAGATCGTCCAGGCCCATGGCGGCACGCTGTTCCTCGACGAAATCGGTGATATGCCATTGCATCTGCAGGCGCGCCTGCTACGTGTTCTGGAGGAACGCGAGGTCATCCCACTGGGTGGTGAAGCACCGATCAAGGTCGACATCCGTCTGATCAGTGCCACCCATAAAGATCTGCTGAGTAAGATCGACGAAGGCAGTTTCCGTGAGGATCTCTACTATCGCCTCAAAGGCATCAGTCTGGAGATACCGGCGCTGCGCATGCGCGAGGATCGGCGTGCGCTCATCGAACACCTGTTGCACCAGGAAGCCGGCGGACCCGACCGCGTACGGCTCGAGGACGATGTCCTCGATGTACTCGACCAGTACTATTGGCCCGGCAACATCCGCCAGCTGCGCAACACGCTGCGCACGCTCATCGGGCTTTGCGACAGCGGCGTCATCCGCACCGACGACCTACCGGAGGAGATACTGTTCGACTGCCAGTCGGATGGTGAAACCCAACGTGCGCGTCCACACAATCCGCTCGACATCGCCGAGCGCGAGACCATCCTGCGCGAGCTCGAAGCCGCACATTGGAACGTCACTCGCGTTGCGTCGAAACTGAACATCAGCCGCAACACTTTGTATCGGAAGATGAAGCGTTTCGACATCCGGCCGCCGCGCTGATCGCGAGGGCGTCGCCTCATCAGGTGGCGTACACTTTGGCCCACCGCTTGCACCCTTCGAGCACATGGGTGAGACCAACTGACAGGGCCAAGAGATGAATCGCTACGCCGTGCGCGTACATCCGGGTGAGCTGCATTTCAATGCAGCGCACTTCATTACCTTCGACAGACGCTGCGAAAACATCCACGGGCACAACTTTCACGTCTGCCTCGAAGCCGCTGGCGACAACCAGGACGATGCCTTCGTCATTGATTTCGTTTTGCTCAACGCGCTCGGCGTCAAGGTCTGCCGCGAATTGCACGACGGTATCCTGCTACCACAGCACAGCGACGAAGTGACGATCGACGTGCGCGACGACGGCATGCTCGACGTGCGCAGCTACGATCGCCGATTCATCCTCGATGCGCGCAGTTGCATCCTGCTGCCGATCCCCAACACCACGGCCGAGATGCTCGCCCGGCATATCAGCGATCGCCTGCTCGAGGAACTCGCGGAAAACGAGGCGTTGGGCAATCTGCGCGAGCTCGAGGTGGCTGTGGAAGAAGCGGACAATCAGTGGGGCATCTGTCGCCGCGAGGTGGCACATGGCTGATGGCGGTCGCATCGCCTGGGCCATCACGGGCTCGGGTCACTACATCAAGGAATGTCTGGCACTCGCCGAACAGCTGAGCAACGTCGACCTGTTTCTCAGTGCGGCCGGCGCCGAAGTGCTGCAGGCCTATGGGCATCCGGTGAAGGCACTCAAGGAACGCTTCCGCATCTTTCGCGACACCGCGGCGAGTGCACCACCCGTCGGCCTGTTCTATGAAGGCGTCTATGACCTGCTGGTCATCGCACCGGCGACGTCGAACAGTGTGGCGAAGATGGTGTGGGGCATCTCCGACAGCCTCGTCACCAACGTCTACGCACAAGCCGGTAAATGCCGCGTACCCAGCATCGTGTTCGCCTGCGATGTCGCCCCCGAACTCGATACGGAAGCGCCCAGCGGCATGGTGAAGGTCTACCCTCGTCGCATCGACCTCGCCAACACCGATCGCCTGCGCGAATTCGAATACACGCAGGTCGTCGCCTCGCTCGACGAACTCGATGCCGCTTTGCCCGCGCGTTCGCCATGTCGCAGCAGCACCTCCTGTTCCTGACCGGCTCGCTCGCCGAACCCGGTCTGCGACGCCTGCTCGAGGAACTGGGCGATATACCGTTCACCTGGCAGGTCCACAACCTCGGCGTGAAGGTCGCGGCGCTGATGACGACCGACATGATCCGTCGCCGACTTGTGGATACCGCAGGCGCCGACCGCGTAATCCTGCCGGGCCGCTGCCGCGGTGATCTCGACATGCTGCGCGACCATTTCGGCGTCCCTTTCGAACGCGGCCCCGAAGAAATGCGCGACCTGCCGGAATGGCTGGGCCGCGACGGTCGCCCGGTCGATCTCAGCCAGCACGACGTGTTGATCTTCGCCGAGATCACCGACGCACCGCAGCTCGACCTCGATTCGCTGCACGCACGCGCAGTGAGCTACCGCGACCAAGGCGCCGACGTGATCGACCTCGGTTGCCTGCCCGGCCAGCCATTCCCCCACCTCGCCGATGCCGTCGCCATGCTCAAGGCCGAAGGCTTTGCCGTGAGCATCGACTCGCTCGACACCGACGAGCTGTTGTGCGGCGGACACGCCGGTGCCGACTACCTGCTCAGTCTCACCGAGCACACCCTGTGGATCGCCGACGACGTCGCCGCCACACCCATACTCATCCCGGCCACGCCCGGTGATCTCGACAGCCTGGTACGTGCCTGGCAGGCACTGCACGCGCGCGGCAGGCGGGCGCTCGTCGATCCGATTCTCGAGCCGATCCATTTCGGTTTCGTCGACTCGATCGTGCGCTACCACACATTGCGACGGCTGCTGCCCGAAGCCGCCATGCTGGTCGGCATCGGCAACATCACGGAACTGACCGAGGCCGACACCTGCGGCATGCAGGCATTGCTGTTCGGCATGATTTCGGAACTCGGCGCCGGCGCCGTGTTGACGACCCAAGTGAGCCCGCACTGCCGCAGCGCCATCCGCGAGGCCGACCTGGCGCGACGCATCATGCACCATGCGCGCGCCGAACAATCACTGCCCAAGGGTCTGCACGGCGGTCTCACGGGGTTGCACGAACGTAAGCCCTTCCCTTATGACAGTGCCGAGATCGCCAGTGCCGCAGCGGCGGTCAAGGATGCGAACTACCGCATCCAGGTGAATGCCGACGGGATCCACCTGTACAACCGCGATACACGGCACTGCGCGGCATCGCCGTTCGACCTGTACCCACATCTCGACATCGGCCAGGACACAGGACACGCGTTCTACCTCGGCGTGGAACTCGCACGTGCCGAGATTGCGCTGCAACTCGGCAAGCGCTACACGCAGGACCAAGCGCTCGACTGGGGGGCCGCATCCGTCGCTGTCGAACAGGACCTGCACTGTTATGCCGCACCGGCATCGACAAAGCGCCGACGTTCCGAAGAGAGCTGACATGGTCCGGCAATTGCAGCAGGCATAGGCACGATGTCGACTACACCAGAATCTCCTGTACGCAGCGCTGCGCACGATGCCGGGACCGGGTTTGGCTGTCCCTTTTGCGCCCTGGCCTGTGACGATCTGTCACCGCCCGCGGACAACCGTGCACACGGCATGGATTGCGAACGCGCGCGCGCTGGCTTCACCCTCGCACTCGAGCATACCGAAGCAACACCGCGCCTGGCTGGCGTCGCGGCGACGTGGGACGACGCCGTTGCCGCCGCACATACCCTGCTGCGCAATGCGCGCCTACCGCTGTTCCATGGCCTGCTCGGCGATCTCGGCGATGCACGCTCAGCGTGGTCGCTGGCGGCACGCTTCGGCGGCGTCGTCGATCACCGCGACGGCGACGCCATGGCACGCGCCCTCGGCGTCTACCAGGACAGTGGCTGGATCACCACGAGCCTCGGCGAGGCGCGCAACCGTGCCGACCTGATCGTGTGGGTCGGCGAGCCGATACACGATGCGCTGCCGCGGCTGCGCGAACGCCTGTTCGAATGCCGCCAGCGACTGCACACCGACGCAGCACCCGAGGTCGTGGAACTCGGTGCGCGGCCACGCGAGCGCATCGACCATGTCCGTACGCTGCACGGAGGACGCCCGCTGCCGCACGACGACCCCGACGCCACGCAGTTGCTGGAGCAGCTGCGCAACGCCCGTTACGCGGTATTCCTCATCGGCCGCCTCGCCGACGACGAAGCCGACATGGCGTTGCGCACCGCCGGTGAACTCGTGCGCGAGCTCAACGAGCACCAACGCGCCGCGCTATTGCTGACCGGCCAGGGCCCCGGCGATGTCAGCACCCAGCTATGTGGTGCATGGCGCAACGGCTTCGGCTTGCGCACCAGCCTCGCCCGAGGGTATCCGGAACAGGACATCAAGCGCTTTGCGGCACGGCGCCTGCTCGACGACGGTGAAGCCGATCTGTTGGTCTGGATCAGCAGCCTGGATGCGACACCGCCACCGCAGACGCGCCAGCCGCAACTGGTGTTCGGTCACCCGGCCATGCGCTTCGATCACGAGCCAGCGGTCTATCTGCCGGTCGCCGTGCCGGGCGTACACCGTGCGGGTTTCATCCACCGCGGCGATGCCATGCGCCTGGTGACCTTGTTCGCCGTGACCGCATCGACGCTGCCCGATTTGGCTGCGCTGTGCGCACGCTTGCTCGACGATGAGGCTGTAACACCATGCTGACCTGTCTACGTGGAGGAACGCTGTACGATCCCACCCACCGTATCGACGGTGAGATAGGCGACGTGTGGTTCCGCGACGGCCACATCTGTGCACCGCCCGCGAACGCGGCCGACGCCGACAGGGTCATCGACGTCAGCGGTAAGGTGGTGATGGCCGGCGGTATCGATATCCACAGCCACATCGCGGGCGGAAATGTGAACAACGCGCGCGTGCTGCTGCCCGAGCAGCACCTTGCCGAGCGTGCGCGCTACGCCGGCCAGCCTTTCGCCTCGGCCAAGTGGTCGGCGGTCGACACGGGCTACCGCTACGCCGAGATGGGCTTCACCACGGTCGTCGAACCCGCGGTGTTGCCGATCAATGCCGCGCAGGCACACGCCGAATTCGCCGACATCCCGATCATCGACAAGGCCGGCCTGGCGATCGTCGGCAATGACGATTTCCTGCTGCGCCTGCTGCGCGATGGTGCCGAACAGCAGCGTGTCACGGATTACATCGCCTGGTTGCTGCATGCCACGCGCTGCCTCGGCGTGAAAGTCATCAACGCCGGTGGCGCGAGCGCGTTCAAGGCCAATGTGCGCGCATTCGGGCTCGACGACGAAGTGCCGATGTACGGTGTCAGCTCGCGGCGTATTCTCAATGCGGTGCAGCACGCCGTGATGCAGATGGGCATCGCACATCCCGTACACGTGCATTGCAACAACCTCGGTGTCGCGGGCAACGTCAGCACCGCACTGGCGACCATCGAAGCGGCCGACGGTCTGCCCATGCACCTCGCCCACGTGCAGTTCTACGGCTACGGCAGCGAGGGCGAACACGGCTTTTCGAGCGGCGCGCGTGCGCTCGCCGATGCCATCAATGCGCATCGCAACATCACGGTCGATGTCGGACAGGTATTGTTCGGTCAGACCGTGACGATTTCCGGCGACGTGTTGCGCCAGTTCGATGCACGGCACATCGCAACGCCACGCAAGTGGGTCATCTGGGATGCCGAGGACGGCGGCGGTGGCGTCGTACCCTACCGCTACCGCGCACGCAATTTCGTCAACGCCACGCAGTGGGCCATTGGGCTCGAACTGTTCCTGCTCGTCGACGACCCCTGGCGTGTGTTCTTCACCACCGACCACCCCAACGGTGCACCGTTCACGGCATACCCGCAGTTGTTCCGACTGCTCATGGACCGCGACTACCGTGCCGAGTGGTTGAGCCGCATCAACAGCGACGCTGCAGACGCGAGCCTGCTGCGTCACCTCGATCGCGAATACGGGCTGTACGAGATCGCCGTGATGACGCGCGCCGCCCCCGCGCGGCTGCTGGGGCTGCATGACCGCGGCCACCTCGCGCCGGGCGCCGTCGCCGATATCACCGTCTACGAGGAGAATGCCGACAAGGCGGCGATGTTCGCGCACGCCAGCCTGCTGTTCAAAGACGGACAATGTGTGGTCGAGAACGGCCGGGTCACCCACGCCTGCCGCGGTCGCGTGCACGCCGTCGAACCCGACTTCGGGCGCACGATCGAGAAAGCTGTCGGCGACTACTTCGACCGCTATCATTTCATTACCCCCAGCAACTTCTGTCTCGATACCGGCCACCTCGCACAGGCACTGGGTACCGAGCTGATCATGCATTGAGGCAGCGCATGGCCGAACACATCTTCGAGATCCTCGCCGTGACACGCAACAGCGACGGCACTGCGCATATCGCACCCATGGGTCTGCGACAGCGCGGCGAGCTGTGGTTGCTGGCGCCTTTCCGCCCGTCGCGCACACTCGACAACCTGCTGCGCGAGCGCTGCGTCAGCGTCAACGCCAGCGATGATGTACGCATCTACGCCGGCAGCCTCAGCGGGCACCGTGACTGGCCCGTCGCTGCGTGCCGGCAGATCGACGGTTTCCGCCTCACCGAGGCCTTGAGCCACCGCGAACTCGTCGTCGAGCGTGTCGACGACGACCGCACGCGACCGGCATTTTTCTGCCGCTGCGTAGCCGAACAGAACCACCGCCCGTTCGCGGGTTACAACCGCGCCCAGGCCGCGGTGCTGGAACTCGCGATCCTCGTCAGCCGGCTCGACCGCCTGCCGGCCGACAAGCTCGATGCCGAGCTCGCCTACCTGCAGATCGCGATCGACAAGACCGCCGGCGAGCGCGAGCGCACGGCCTGGGACTGGCTGATGCAACGGGTCAACGATCATCGTGAGAGACACTGCGCATGAGCGGCCTGCTGGCCAGCGTACGATCGGTCGACGAGGCCATGACGGCACGGGATGGCGGCGCCGATATCATCGACTGCAAGGATCCCGACCACGGTGCACTCGGCGCGCTGCCGGTCGACGTCATTACCGATATCGTGTCTGCCGTCGCCGGCACCCGCCCCACCAGTGCCACGACGGGTGATGCGGTAAACGGCCCACGTCAGCTCCATGATGCGGTGTGCCGCACCGCTGCCTGCGGCGTCGACTATGTGAAGTTCGGGGTGTTCGACATCGAAGCGGTGCGCGCCCAGTACGAGGTATTGCGCCGTCTCGGCACCGAGCACCGGCTGATCGCGGTGTGCTTTGTCGATCTGTTCGACCCGACGCCACTGCTGCCGGCACTTGCGACGACCGGCATCCACGGCATCATGCTCGACACCGCGCACAAGCGTGGCCCTGCGCTTACCGCACTGTGGCGCAGCCATCAGATCGCCGACTTCATCGACATCGTGCAGCGCCATGGCTTGCTGTGCGGACTCGCCGGGCGGCTCGGCCTTGCAGATATCGCCCACCTGCTGCCACTGGGCGCCGACTATCTGGGTTTCCGCAGCGCACTCTGCGGCGGTGACCGGCGAACGCAGATCGACCACAGCGCACTCGCGCGCGTCTGTTGCGCGATGCAAGAAACGCCGCCACGGACTTCACCACAACGCCTTGCGGTGAGCGCACCGTGAGCATCTGTCCCGACATCGTCCGCCAGCGCCTGATCGTCGAAGGCATCCACAACCTCGGCGACATCGATGCGACGACCATCAGTGCCTTCCTGCGCGGCCTCAGCGACCGTCTGGGCATGACACCGATCGCCGATACCTTCATCTTTTCGCCCGATGCCGTGAGCACGTTGCACCACGGTATCGGTGGCTTCCAACCCTGGGCCGAATCGGGCTGCTCGTTGTACACCTGGCGCGAACAACGCCTGTTCACGCTCGACATCTATTCCTGCAAAGGCTTTTGCGCCGACGAATGCCTGCAGTATGTGCAAGAGCGACTGCGCCCTTACGCCCTGGAATGGCGGCTCGTTTAACCTGCTCGGCGACTGCGAGGAACAACCCATGTCTGCTTGGCGCGACAAATCACACGATGTCCCCTACACCGACGACGAGATCGCGCAGCGCCTCGCCGAGGATCTCCCGGGTTGGTATCTGGAAAAGGGCTGGATACGACGCAAGTACAAGACCAGCGGCTGGAAATCGACACTGATGGTGATCAACACCGTCGGTCATCTCGCCGAGGCGGCATTCCATCATCCCGATATCAGTGCGTCCTACGCCTTCGTGATCGTCAAACTGATGACCCACTCGGCCAAAGGCGTTACCAACAAAGACTTCGAACTCGCCCGCAAGATTGAAGAAGTGATCATGTGGCAACCCGGGCTTGTCGCGGACAGCGCGCTCGAAGGCACACCGGACGATCCGCGCTTCAAGTACATCAAGTACGACTGACGCTCACCGCAACACCATCCTGCGCATCGGCCTGCAAAGCGGTCGTCGATACTACACGGACGGCAGCAGGACACTGCTCGCTCAGCAGGGCTTCGAGCGCAGCATGTTCCTGGCGATGGACCAGCCACACCGGGCAGACGAGTGCGCGCGCAAAGCGATCGAAGGCGCCGTCGACTATCCCCTCCGACTGCAGCGCTGCAGCGCTTGCGGCCGCTGCCCGAAGCGGCGCCGACTTGACGACCAGCACACCTTGCGCACCGAGTTCACCCGCGAGCCACAGCGACAGGCTGTCCGAGGTAACCGACCAGTCGCCCTGGATCCGATTCTGCGCCAGAACATGACGACTCGGCATCCACACCGCAACATGCCCATCGGCCAGGGCGCTGCGGATCGCCATGCTGTTGCTGCACGGCACCAGCCCGCTATTGAGCGCGCACAGCATGAGCCCCATCTGCTCCATCGCCAACAGGGCCATGGCGTGCGCATGGGCATCGTCGATCTGCCAACGCTGCTGTGCATCGCGCACCTGATCGGCAAACGGCCCGCCGCCCGGCACGACGACGAGAGGCCGTTCGCTCGCGGCAAGGCGATCGACCCAGTCACGCAGGCAGTCCGCGGAAAACAGACTGCCGCCGAGTTTAACCACCCACATCGACACGTACCTCGGGCTGTAGCAGACGCAGCATCGCGGCCGCCTTGTCGAACGTCTCCTGGTATTCGGCGTCGACGTCGGAATCATGCACGATGCCGCCACCGGCCCAGCAACGGATCTCGCCCTGGCTGTAGACGAGCGTGCGAATCGTGATGTTGGTATCCATGTTGCCGTCAAAACCGATGTAGCCGATCGCGCCGCAGTACACGCCACGCCGGTGCGGCTCCAGTTCCTCGATGATCTGCATGGCACGGATCTTCGGTGCGCCCGTGATCGATCCGCCGGGAAAGCACGACCGCAACAATGCCAGGGCGTCGTTTCCGGGCGCCAGTTCGCCGGTCACGGTGCTGACGAGATGATGCACCGTAGCGAAACTCTCGATATCGAAAAGCTTCGGCACGCGCACACTGCCGGGCCGGCAGACGCGCCCGATATCGTTGCGCAGCAGGTCGACGATCATGAGGTTCTCGGCGCGGTCTTTCGTGCTTTCGGCGAGTTCGCGCGCCATCGCCGAGTCGCCCTCGGGAGTATCGCCGCGCGGCCGCGTGCCCTTGATCGGCTTGGTTTCGACGGCGCCATCACGCAGCCGCAGCAAGCGTTCGGGCGACGAACTCAACGCCTGGCCGAACGGTGTGTTCACATAGGCAGCGAACGGCGCGGGATTGAGTTCACGTAGTCGGCGGTACGCATCCCAGGCATCGCCGTCGGCGGCGACGCTGAAACGCTGCGCCAGATTGACCTGATAACAGTCACCTTCGCGGATATAGCGTTTGATGCGTGCAAAGGCACGTGCGTACGTCTCACGATCCATGTTGGAACGCACATCATCGCGCACCCGGAACGGCCGCAGCGATACGTTGCGTGGTGGACGGCTGAACTGCTGTACCAGCGACAACCAGCGTCGCCGCGTGCGCGGATCGCGCCCCTCGCCGACGAGATACGAGCGTTGACGCTGATGGTCGACGACGACGGCCCAGTCGTACAGACCGACCGCCATGTCAGGCAAGTCTTCGGCATCGGCCGCGATCACTGGCAAGCGCTCGATACGTCGTCCCAGATCATAACCGAACCAGCCGATCGCACCGCCGGCAAACGGCAGGTCGCCGGCGCCCGACGTGCGTTCGCCCAGTGCATCGCGCAACAGGCTGAATGGATCGTCAGTACTGTCGTACTGCCCTGTGCGGCTTTCGATGCATGTCGCAGCACCACGTGTACTCAAGGTCAGGTAGGGGTCGGCCGCGAGCACATCGTAGCGACCGGCCGCCGTGTTCGGGCGGCCGCTGTCGAGAAACACCGCCCATGGCTGCGATGCGAGCGGCGCGAACAACTGGCTGCTGTCGGGCCGGGAAGGCAATTCGGTCAGCAGGCCCATGCGAGTCGCTCCCGTCCGGCCAGTAGCGCCACCGCCACCGCCGGTGCACAGACCGCGGCCGACAATCCACCGTGCTGCGACGCCGGCAGATACGCATCGAAGTCGAGATAGGGCCTGTCCAGCCGTACCGCGAGGCGACGCACCAGGAAGCTGCCACTGCCGGCACCGATCAGTGGCGCAGCGGCCGGCAGCCCGCGACTGATCAGGCGCTGGCACGCACGACTCACACTGTCGAGCTGGCGGTCGGCGACATAGGCCGCAACGTTGCGCCATTGCTCGGCACTCGCATCGCTGAGGTCGGCACCGAGCATGCGTGCAAGCCGCCGCATACTGGCCGCGACGCCCTTGTCATTGCCATCGGCCGCCGGCTGCAGGTCGGCGGCTTCGGGCAACCAACCGAGTATGCGGTAGACATCGGCCATGGTCGCGAAGTGTTCGTTGGCCGGCGGCTGCCACTCCCCGGCGAACGGCAGCTGCTGCGTCACCGCCATGACCGGCGTCCGCACCACCCCCGTGTAGACCAGCTCCCCGGACGCCAGACGCTCACGGTCAGTGTAACCACGGTTGTCGACCACGCCGTCCTGCAGCAAGAGCAGATCCGATGTCGTGCTGCCGACATCCACGAGCAGTCCGCTGGCAATGTGCTCGGCGATCCACGACGCCGTCGCGTACCAGTTCGCCGATGCAATGTCTGTTGCTCGTTGCGCGACCTGCCCGGCAGCGATGAATCCGTGCGGACCGGCATAGAAGCGCACATCGCCGAGCGTCTGCGTGCAACGCTTCGCGAGGGCCTGCACACCCTCGCTGCGCGAATCGAAGAGGTCGACAAGCTCGCCCGTCATGGTCAGTACATGATCGTAATCGGCAAGCGGCCAGTCGCGCGCGAACGCAGCGAGCGCGTCTTCGAGGTGATGCAGGCCCTGCCACAGGGGCGTCGCCATCTGAGCAACGTGCTGCAGCCGACCGCTGGCATCGAACAGGGCGAGCTTGAGGTGCGCCCCACCCAGGTCCCAACCAGCGATACCACGTTCATGCGGCACGACCGAACTCCAGATCGACATGTACCTGGGTACCTCCCTGATAGCTTTCGGGCAGACAACCGTCACCACCGCTGAGCTGCAGCAACAATGCACCGACATTGCGCCCCACCGATTCGCTCAGGCCAACGTAACTCGTCGTCATACGCGGATTGACCTCGAGCACCTGTGGGCCCTGTTCGCCGATCACGAGGTCGATACCGACATAGCCCCACAGGCCATCGATCGCACCACAGACCTGCGCCGCCAGCGGCAGGATCTCGGGTGCACGCTCGACCAGGCCATTGACGATACTGCCAAGCAGGACGAAGCCATCATCGACCTGCGCCACGCGCTGCTGATTGATACCCAGCACGCAGTTGCAGTGTTCACCGACAATGACCGACAGGCTCGCCGCGATGCCTTTTACATAGGGCTGGATCAACCACGTACCGGGCATGCTCCAGTGGGCGAGCAGATCATCGAGTGCGTCCTCCCCTGGTATCAGACGGATGCCCTGACAACCGATCCCCTGATCCGGCTTGATCACGAAAGCGGTGGCGTCCGGCCGCGCACCACCATCGGCTGCACACGTCGCCACGACCGGCACGCCCGCGGCCGCCAGGCGACGATAGGTCGCCAGCTTGCTGCCGGCGATCGCCACGGCATTGGCGCGGCTGTTGAGCAGGACCTTACCGGCGCGCTGCACGTCGTCGCACAGCAGTTCGAGGATGCCGTCGGTCTCGGGCGCGATCGGCAGCACGGCGTCGGCCTCGGCAACACCGGCCATCCAGGCATCGTGCCAGGTGGACTCGACCCACGACACCGCCACCGGCAGCGCCGGTGCATCGAAACGCCGGTCACGACAGATCGTCACCTCGACGCCTGGTACCCGCACCAGGTCGCGAACGACGGCCGTCAGCATCATGTCGCCCTCCGCGAACAGGCTTGGTACCATGGGGCGGTTGGCGAATCCTCCTCCGCTCACGTATTCGAATACAAATACCCGCATCGCATCGACCCCTTGACCGTAATCCCCGTCATCGACTTATTGCAGGGTCGTGCCGTGCTCGCCCAACGGGGCCAGCGTAGGCACTATCAACCGGTCAACAGCCCGTTGTGCGAACAAGGTGATGTCTTGCCGCTGGTCGAGCGATTGACCACGCGATTCCGTTTCAACATCCTCTACATCGCCGACCTCGATGCCATCCAGGGCAATGGTGACAACACGGCGCTCATCGACACCCTCTCCGCCCACCACCGCGATCTGCAGATCTGGCTCGATGCCGGCTTCGACGGTCCTGACGCACTGCGCCGGATGAGCACAGCATGTCGCTGCCGTCCCGTCGTCGGCTCCGAGACCTGGCAGCATAGTGATCCCCTTCCCGACCACCGATGCCTGCTGTCCATCGATCTCGATAGACACGGCCTGCGCGATCCCAGCGGCATTGCCGCCGACCCGTCGCGTTATCCGCGCGACGTCGTACTCATGAATCTCGACCGCGTCGGTGCCGACCAGGGACCGGACCTGGCATTGCTCGACATTCACAGCCGCCGCACGTCGCCACACACGCGTCTCTATCTTGCCGGCGGCATCCGCGATAGTGCCGACATCCGTGCCGCACATGCGGCGGGCGCCGCGGGCGTGTTGCTGGCCAGCGCCATACACAGTGGCCGCGTGACCCCTGCGGATCTCGCCGCATTCAGCTGACGTCATGACCACCGGCAGCGCGCAACGTGACGGACGCCGGCGACAACCAGCGCTGGCGTCGGCCGCTGTCGGCGACCTGCGCGAACGGGTGCAACAGTGCTGCCGAGCCGGCCGCCGTGAACGCTTCCAAGGTCGGGCCATGGTAGTCACACCACGACTGCGTGGTCTCGTAGAGCCGCAGCCCCGACAATGCGGGCAGATAGTCGATGAGGCACTCCCAGATGTAGACACACAACATCTCGGTGCTCGAGCGCCACGCGAGCTCGGCGGCGGCGTAATTCAGATTGTGGTGGTCGAAGCGGTCGACGACCTGTTGGTTCACGACGCGCTTGACGTAGCCGTAGTCGATCACGCAGCCCGTTACCGGATCGATACGGCCGCGCAGTTCGACATGCAGTTGGTACCTGCCGCCGTGCAGATTCGAACACTTCGCCGGATGATCGGTAATGAAGTGCGCGGCATCGAACACCAGCTCCTTGCTCACACTCGCGACGGGCGTGTCGGCATGAAAGCGTTCCCATGCCCCGGGTATCTGCTGCAAGCGATCGCGCAGTAGCGCCAGCAGCGCCTCGGTGTCGCGGGGTGTCAACGTGCGCAGCAACATGCCGCGCGGATGATCGGGGGCATCCAGCTGCCGGCAGTTGATGCCGTGCAGGCGCGACAGGTTGTCGCGGATGTCATTGCCGTGCAACGCGAGCGGGAACTGCATGAACAGGTAACCGGCGTGCCATTCGGCCTGGTGTGCGACGTACACGGCGAGGCTGTCGAGAAATGCCGGCGGTGGTTCGGGTGTCGCCCGGCGATGTGCGGGCCGCAGGTTGCGGGCTGGTGCTCGCAGACGGTTGCGCGCGACCACGCGGTGCGTGTCGGCACTGTATTCGTAGTCCTGACGGAAACGAAAACCAAATGCCGCGAGCTGTTCGAGGTCCCACAGCAACAGGTCGAGACGTCGCACTTCTCCCGGCACGTCGACGAACGGCTCGTGCGTAATCAGTTGGCCCGCCCAGCGCAAACCGGCAAGGGTCGCGCGCGCGCGCTCGCCGGGATGGGTCAGCGCCGGCGGATAGGTTTGGGGTGAGTCATCACAATTGATCTGGTCCGGGTGCAGCACCAGATCGAGCGGCAAGCGGTGACGTATCGCGTACTCCTGCAGCGTGAAGCCACAGCAAGCGATCAGATGTTCGTTGTCCAGTCGCTCGCGTTCCGTACCACACTCGAGGCATTTCATTGGCGCGACTCCCGTGGCAAACGGCGGGGCCGCGAGGGCCCCGCACGATGCCGTCAGTTGTGGGCGGCGAAAGGATGCGCAGTGGTGCCCTTGGCAGCCACCACCTCGGCAGCGGTCGGGGTGCCGGCGACGGCACGCTTGAGCGCCTGCTTCGTGGCCTCGTAGTTGTAGTCCTGGATCTTGGCGTCGTCCTCGGCCTCCCAGTGGATGAACACACCCACGGAGATGAACAGGTCATCGGCTTCCGCGGCGGGGATGGTGCCATCCTCGACACAGTCGGCGACTGCCATTGCGACGCCACGCTGTGCCGGACCGAACATCTGTACGGCCTGCTTCGCACCCTTGATCGTGACCTTGTTGAACATCATCGTGTGCGGTTTGCACGGCAGGTTCGGGGCGACCACCGCGAGCAATGCGGTGAAGCCGTCCTTGTTGTTGACCAGGCCATTGCAGAACGCGGTCTCAGCGGCCGATCCCCGCGGCCCGATGAGCAGATCGATGTGCGCCACTTCGTTACCATCACCGACCAGGGATTCCCCCACCAGGGTCTTGGTAATTGTTGCCATATGATTTCTCCTAATTACTTGGCTGCTCGAAAATGCGGCACTTCGGCCCGCTCGGGCCTACAGCTCCGCGGATGATCCGGGACGCGCCCGGCGTGGGTTGACGCCTGCAGCAGCAGGCCGTGTAGAAAGTGCGTGGCAACACACAGGTCGGCGGTAGTGCCGGGGTTGATGCCACGCCGCTTCAAGTCGACATCGAATGCGCGCAGTTCGGCCCTGTGCCCGGCGATGCCACGTCGGGCGATGGCGTCGCAATGCAGTTCCGCTGCACGTGCGCTGATCTCGGCGGCACAGACAGCACCGTGTTTGCGCTGGATATGGGTGTCGGGATACTGCGCCAGCATGAACAGGTAGAGGTCCGTGGTCGCATCGCCGACGTCGCCGGCCGCCCGCGCATCACGCAGATAGGGCAACGCGACGTCGAACAACTCGCTGAAACCGTTCGCGTACTGACGCGCGATCATGTCGCGGTCGGCCGCGAGTGTCATGGCATCGCGCAGGCACACGGCGGGCGCTGCGGCCACGTCCTGCCGCTGCACATGCCCGAGGCCGCCGGGGTTCGCACAGCGGATCGCCGCATACACATCGTGCGCGTCATCGAGCGTGGTTTCCGTCAATACCTTCTGCAGCGCCGAGCGCAGCGACAAGTGCCGATACGCGACACACGCCTGTACCAGGGGCGCGACCAGCAACACGATACCGAGGTTGGTATTGCAGCCCACAGCGGCTTGCGTGGCTTCGATCGCTCCGAGGATGCGTTGTCCCAATGTCAGCGCGGGATCGAGCAGGACCGGAGCACTGCACGTGGCGCTACGCACGAAGTCTTGCGCCGTCATGCCGTGCCCTGGCGACGCCAGCGAGACATTGCCGGGCTTGAAGCACTCGACATCCAGGCGGCAGGCGTCAAGATAGAGCCCGGCCATGTCCCACGTTGGCAGCGGCGCGCTCATGTCGCCACCCCGCGCGCATCTGCGCGCACACAGTGACGCAACAGGTCATCGACAAGGCAGCCCGCGATGTCGACCTGACAGACGCTCTGCAATCCATACCAGGCCGGGATACTGTTGACCTCGATCACCCACCAGCGGCCATCGGCATCGCGCATGATGTCGACACCGGCGTAGTCCATCTGCAGGCAGGCCACGGCAGCTTCGGCGAGCTGGCTGAGCTCGCCGTCGACGAGCACTGCCTGGCACACACCGCCCTGTGCGACGTTCGCCAACCAGCTTGTGCCCGTACGTCGCATCGCAGCTATGGCGCGCCCGGCGACCACGAACACCCGCCAGTCGCTACCCTGCGCCGCGGGCTGACCGATGAAGCGCTGCAGATACCAGACGCCGTTCACCTCGCTGGCCGCAGGCAACTGCTGCGGTTCGGTCAGCAGTTGGATGCCCTGCCCCTGTGAGCCGAACAACGGTTTGCACAACAAGGCACCACCCACTGCGAGTTGGCGGTGAACGATGGCCTCTGCACGCTGCGCATCCGAGGTGACCCAGGTCGGCGGCGTCGACAAGCCTGCCTGCTGCAGACGCAGGCTGGTCAGGCACTTGTCCACCGAACGCTCGATCGCGCGGCCATCGTTGTAGACCGGCACGCCAAGATCGCGCAGTGCGTGCAGCACGTTGAGATGAAACACGATCTGTTCGAGGCTGCCGCCCGGGACACCGCGCACGAACACGGCATCGGGCAGCGCATCGTCAAACGACGGCAGGCCCACACACGGTGCCGCGTCGAGATCGATCTGTGCCTGGGTCAGGGAGGTGAACGCACTGTCCACCCCACGTGCGGCAAACGCGGCACGCAGGCGCTTGCCGTGCCAACCCGGCTCGTCGGTGACGATCGCCACGCGCAGGCTCATGCGCCGACTCCGAATGAGCGCTGCAGCAAGGCGAGGTCGAGTGCGCCGGCACGGAAGGAGCGTCCGGAACGCATCGCGGTCACGGTCACACGCGCCGGGCTGAACAGCATCGGGTCGACCTTGAAGAAATCGTAGTCGTAGGCCTTGAAGATCTCGGCGAACGGCCGCCCGTAGTCGCGCGATGCACTGCTCGGCAGAGAATTCGCAAGCGCTTCGGCGGCTTCATCGTCAGCATCGACGAACAGGTGGACCTGGCCGGCGAACAGAATCGCATCGTTCGTCCGACCCATGGCATTGAGAAAGTCCGCTGCGGGTGGAGGCAGCGGCGCCGAGCCCGCACCATCGATGATGTCGTGCAAGGGAAAACCGAGCTCGTGCGCTTTGTGTAGTGCGACTTCGAGCACGCGTGCGACAACCTGCGTGGTACCCGCGAGGCTGCGCGTCGGCGTGAGAATCAGGTTCAACCTGTCCGTGGCGACACCACAGTCATCGGCGATCTTCTGCGTCAGCGCCAAGGGCGGCAATTGGTCGACTTCGAGCACCAGCGTCGCGCAGTCGGCCGTCTCGTGCATGCCGAGTTCGGCATACAGCTTCTCCTTGCCGGCCAACACGCGTGCCGGGCCCGAGCCAAGCGCATGGAACGCCTGCTTGCCTTCGCCATGCGACAAGCTCCAGCCGGCGTACTGGCTACCCAGGCACGCCCTGACCGGGTCACAGCAATGTACGTGGACATTTACCGCCCAGTCGTCGACCGGACCGCTGCCACTGAGGGCGACCTGGCCCATGCCACCGAGGCAGATCTCGGCGATACGGCGACCGGCCTCGAGACCACCGACACAGTCGATGCCGGCATCGATGAGCAAGACACCGTTTTCCAGGCGCTGCGCGCAGACACGCAATGCGGCCGCATCGGCGAGCAGCTGCTGCACACGCTCGTCGGCGGCACGGTTCAACGAGGTCGTGACGTCGCCGGCGGCCATTTCAGGCGGCCTCCACGCGACGACGCTGTACCATCTCGTGTACGTCGTCCAGTGCCTGACGCAGACGGGCCAACACCGTGACCTCGTCCGGACCATGGGCGTGGACACTGCAAAGCGGTTCGTCGGGCAGCACGAGGGTACCCACGGGCGGCCGGTCCGCCACGTAGTCGGGCCAGGCGACGTCACCCAGGCGTTGTCGCTGGCGCGCGTAGACAATATGCAGGCCACGGTAAGCCAATTCGTTCGACGACTCCGGCAGGCGTCCCGCGCAGGCCTCGACGTGGCAATGCAGGCCGCCACCACGCAAGCTCGTCTCGTAGAGTTCGAGGCTCGCCGGCGGGCGCACGTTCAGCTCCAGTACGAGCGGCTGGCCGTCGCACACGACGAAATCGAGGCCATTGACCCCTCGCAGTCCCAATGC
>JAGRHA010000101.1 GCA_020445205.1 Gammaproteobacteria bacterium | reverse complement strand
TGGGGATGAATCTCGATTTCGTGCTGCACCCCGTGTCACTTGGCGTTGCCGGCGGCCTGTTCATCGGCAAACAAATCGGCGTCTTCCTGTTCTGTTGGCTGACGATTCGCTTCGGTCTCGCCGAATTGCCACGTGGTGTCGGTTGGCGAGGTCTCTACGGTGCGGCATTGCTGTGCGGTGTCGGCTTCACGATGAGCCTGTTCATCGGCAGCTTGGCATTCGAGAACGTCGGCGCACGCGCATTCGACGAACGCATCGGCATCATGCTGGGGTCGCTGCTGTCGGGTATCGTGGGGTATTTCGTGCTGAAAAGCGCCTGCCACGACGGTCACTGCCGTTGACGACGCACCGCACCGCGGCTCACCCGCGGTGCGGATGCTCGAAAAAGACGTAGGGCGTCGAGTAATCACTGAACTCGAAATAGACTTTCTTTTCGCCCGGGTCCTTGTGCATGTTCAGATTCTCGTCGAACACGCCGTAGCCGAAACGGTAGGGCCGCGCCGAATTGCCTTGCGTGGACACGGCGGTACTGAGCTTGTCGATCTCGATGAAACGCCTCACGAGCTTGTCGCCGGCGTAGATCTCCAGCACGCCGTTGGTACCGGTCCAGTTCTGAATTGCACGCCCCAGCTTGTTTTGTGTTTCCTGCGTGCACGCGCTCAAGCCGGCAACCATTATCACCGACAGGTAGAGTCTGACGGACATCACGCCTCCCTCATTCACCGAATTCAGTCGTTGGTCTCGCAGACAGTATTGGTGACACCGCGGCGCAATGCCCACTTCAACAGCGACGGTGAAATGACCGTCGTGATCACGACCATCAGTACGATGGACGAGAACAACTGGCTGTCGATGACACCCAACCCCTTGCCGATACTGGCGAAGATCAAGCCCACCTCGCCGCGCGGCAACATGCCGATACCGATCGCCAGGCGATTGAGGCCACCACCCGCTGCGAAACCGCTGACCAGTTTACCGATGATTGCGGCCGTGACCAGGCCGGTGGCGAGCAGCCAGACATCGGCGTCGAGAAAGCTTTCCAGTTTCACCTGCAGGCCGATGAGGACGAAGAAGATCGGCACGAGTACGGCTTCAAGCGGCGCCATCAGGTTTTTCACCGTGTCGCAACCGAGGATGTCATCACCCTGCCACTGTGCGAAGTACTGGTCATTCATGATGAGCCCGGCCGCGAACGCGCCGATGATGGTCGCGAGACCGACGAGATCGGCGAACCAAGACAGGCCCATGACGAAGATGAAGGTGACGAAGATCTTCGCTTCGTGCGCACGCAGGCCGCGCATCATCGATATCAGACCGCGCAGGATGTAGGGACCCGCATACATCACAGCGACGATGAACAAGGTTGCCAGTGCCAGGATCTGCATGACGGCGACACCCTGGATCGCGCCGCTGATCACGATACCCGACACGATCGCCAGGGCGATCAGGCCAAGCACATCGTCGAAGATCGCGGCACCCAGGATCACGCACGCTTCCTGCGAACGCACGACACCCAGCTCCGACAGCACGCGCGCCGTGATCCCCACGCTCGTGGCACCGAGCGTTGCACCGATGAACAACAGGGACCCGACGGAGTTTTCCGGCAGCACCAGCCAGGCCACGCTGACACCGAGGGCGAACGGCGTGAGCATACCCACCAGCGCCACCTTCAGCGACGGCATGCCTGCGTCGCGCATTTCTTCGACGCTGCTCTCGAGGCCGACGAGGAACATCAGGAAGATCACACCATAGCGCGAGAACACATCGGCGGTGTGCGCGATGCTCAGCAGCTGCATGCCGTGCGGCCCCTGTACGATCTCGACGATCTTTGCAGCCAACGCGGGATCGGGAAACATCTGCGCCGCGGCATCGCGCATGCTCATGCCGGAGAACGTGAGATCGATCATGTCGAACAACACGCGACCTTCACGCATCACGAGAATGAAATCACCGCCGAGCAGGTACACGAGATTGCCGAGCGCGATACCAATGATGAGTTCACCCAGCACCGACGGTTGCGCAAGCCGGCGAGCGAGGTAACGACCGACCACGGCGAAGATCAGGATTGCGGTAACACCGAGGATGATCGGCGCTGCCGGATCGGTGTGCGCACCGCCCCCCGCAGCGAACACGGGCGCCGTGACGAGGAGTGGAATCAACGGCAGGCAGGGCTTACATCTCATGTTCGCCGCACCACGGCGCAGCTCAGAACAGTGCCAGGCGCTGGCGGACGTATACGGCTATCGCCTCGGCCTCGGCACGCGGCATTTGTGAAAACGTCGGCATGCGCGAATCCTCGATCCGCGCGTGACCGAGTATGTGATCGACCATCTGCTGATAGGTCAACGTGGTGTAGCGCACCGGTGGCACGCCCTTGAGGAACTCACCCTCACCAGCGCCCTGGTGACAACCGGCACAATGCAGGCCGTACAATTGCTCGCCAGTCGAATCCGCGGCATGTTCGTGGGCGTCGTGCTCACTGCACGCCAGCAGCGCCAGGGAACACAGCGATAAAGTGGCCCATTCGCGCACGGACTGTCTCCAGCAGTACTCTCCATCAAGGCTACCACAGCCACTGCGGGATGCCCTGACCTGGCGCAGGGGATTCGCCGATACGCCGGTGCTATATTGACGCCCCACCACGCGCCGCAACCGTCGCCACACTCATGCTGCCACCCGCCCCCGACCTGTTCGGCTACCGCCGTCACTGGGCCCACAAGTTCGGCCCGGCGCCGTTCCTGCCAATGACGCGCGACGAGATGGACCTGCTCGGGTGGGACAGCTGCGACATCGTGCTGGTCACGGGCGACGCCTACGTCGATCACCCGAGTTTCGGCATGGCGGTTATCGGCAGGGTGCTCGAGGCCCAGGGTTTCCGCGTCGGCATCATCGCCCAACCGGATTGGCATTCGCACGCCGATTTCGCGCGCTTGGGACAGCCGAATCTCTACTTCGGCGTGACGGCCGGCAACATGGACTCGATGGTCAACCGCTACACGGCCGAACGGCGTTTGCGTTCGGACGACGCTTACACGCCCGACGGCGAGGGTGGTCGCCGGCCCGACCGCGCGGTGATCGTCTATGCGCAGCGCTGCCGTGAGGCCTTCCGCGACGTGCCCGTGGTGATCGGAGGCATCGAGGCCAGCCTGCGCCGCATCGCCCACTTCGACTACTGGCAGGAAAAGGTCCGTCGCTCGGTGCTGCTCGACGCCAAGGCCGACCTGTTGTTGTTCGGCAATGCCGAACGCGCGATCGTCGAACTCAGCCACCGCCTGGCGAACGGTGAAGCGGTCGCCGACATCACCGATATCCGCGGTACGGCATTGATCCGCCACACCCTGCCCGATGACTGGACACTTATCGACTCGACACACGTCGATGAACCCGGCACCGTGCAGGCACATCCAGACCCCTATCTCGACACCACCCAAGCGGCAGCGGCGGCCACGGCCCCCGTGACGCCGACGGCCGCCGGTCCGCAAGTCGTCACGTTGCATACGCGTCCGCGACACCAGGACCGTGCGCACCAGGCAGTCCGCCTGCCGTCCTTCGAGGCCGTGCGCGACGATCCCGTGTTATACGCGCACGCCTCGCGCGTGCTGCATCTGGAATCCAATCCAGGCAATGCGCGCGCGCTCGTGCAGCGCCATGGCGAGCGCGAGGTGTGGATCAACCCACCACCGCTTCCGCTGCGCACACCCGAACTCGACCGGGTGTTCGAACTGCCCTACCAGCGTATTCCACATCCGGCCTACGGCGATGCACGCATCCCGGCGTACGAGATGATCCGATTCTCGATCAACATCATGCGCGGTTGTTTCGGTGGCTGCGCGTTCTGCTCGATCACCGAGCACGAAGGCCGCATCATCCAGAACCGGTCGGAGCAGAGCGTGCTGCGCGAGATCGAGGCAGTGCGTGACCACACGCCGGGCTTCACCGGCGTGATCTCCGACCTTGGCGGACCGACTGCCAACATGTGGCGGTTGCATTGCAAGGATCCCGATATCGAATCGAGCTGCCGCCGGCTGTCGTGCGTCTATCCGGGGATCTGCAGCAACCTCAAAACCGACCAGATGCCACTGGTGCGCCTGTACCGCAAGGCACGCGCATTGCCGGGCATCAAACGCGTATTCATCGCTTCGGGACTGCGTTACGACATCGCCGTCGAAACGCCGGAATATGTCAGGGAACTGGTCACGCATCACGTCGGCGGCTACTTGAAGATCGCCCCCGAACATACCGAGCAGGGACCGCTGTCGAAGATGATGAAACCCGGTATGGGTACCTACGACCGCTTCAAGGCGATGTTCGACAAGTACTCGAAGCAGGCCGGCAAAGAGCAGTACCTGATCCCCTACTTCATCGCCGCCCACCCGGGCACTACCGACGATGACATGCTCCAACTCGCGTTGTGGTTGAAAGCAAATGGGTTCCGCGCCGATCAGGTGCAGGCCTTCCTGCCATCGCCCATGGCACTGGCCACCGCCATGTGGCACAGCGGCCGCAATCCACTGAAGAAGATCACGCGCAGTTCGGAACAGGTGTTTTCGCCCAAAGGCCGGCGTCAGCGGCGTCTACACAAGGCCTTCCTGCGCTACCACGACCCGGACAACTGGCCGCTGCTGCGCGAGGCACTCAAGGCCATGGGCCGCAGCGACCTGATCGGCAATGGCAAGCGCCACCTCGTGCCGAGTTTCCAGCCCGCCGGCACAGGGGGACGGCCGGAAGGCGCGCGCAAACCCGGCATTCGGGTACAGAAGGACGCCAGCTTTCGCACGCAACACACGCGCCCGGCGGCTCGCCGCAAACCGACACGCAGCAAGAAACGCTGAAGCTGCGGTAAAGTTCTACGCCTGACAGACGCAGATCACGACAAGCGAAGCGGAGGCGAAGGAACGAGGTGCGGGTCAGCGAATACATGACACGCAAACTGGTGACGGCAGCACCCGAAGACGGCGTGCGCGAGACCTTCTTCCGCATGCGCGAAGCGCACGTCAGGCATTTGCCGGTGCTCGACGGTGCACAGCTGGTCGGCATTCTGTCCGACCGCGATCTGCGTCGTCCCGACTGGGTCGACGAAGCGCCGGATCTATCGCACGACTATCAGCTCGACGACAACCTGTCAGTGTCCGATCTCATGACGCGCAATCCGATCACGGTCCACACCTATGACGACCTGGCGGCGGCGTGTGAGCTGATCAACCGCCACGGCTTCGGTGCGCTGCCGGTACTCGACAAGGGCAATCACCTGGTCGGCATCCTCAGCAAAGCGGACCTGGTCAAGGCATTCGCGGAATTCCTGCAGCAGCACCACCCGTCCTAGGCAGGACGGCTTCAACGCACGATCGTGGCCAGTTCACCCAGCGCCGCACGTATCTCGCCGAGCGTCGGCGGTTCCACCTCGTACGCCGCGGCATAGGCACCGAAACAGGTCATGCGCATGACCTCGGGCTGCTTGTCCGCGTGCAGCGTGAAATGGTAGCCCATGTAGTAGTACGGGCTATCGAGGCCGAACATGCCGAAGGCGAGACCGACCGCGGCCAGCTGCCGCGTCGAAGGGTCGGGCACGGCAACCACCTGCTGCAGTGTCTGCTGCACGCCGACGATGCGGAAATTGTCCGCAGCGATCGATGTGCCACCGTGATCCACGCTGCGGATCTCGAACGCGCAGTGTGCGCGATAGTGATCGAAACCGGATACGACCCGGCCGTCCTGCACGAACACGCGGGCCCGTTCTGCGGCCACCGGCAAAGCCTGGTGCAACTCCACCGTGGCGCCGACCAGATCGACGTAGCCACCACCGACGGTATCGCGCACCGTCGATGCGCCACCACACGCAGCCAACAGCAAGCTGGCAACAATGATCAGCGGGAGTCTCATCGCCATCCCCGTTACAGACATGTAGCGATAATAGTACGCCCTACGAACCCGCTTCGCGCACGCTCTCAAAGGATTTTCGGCGGCGGAACGGCTCATGCCGCCGCCACGCGGGCGGTTCAGACCGGGGACAACAGATCGACCATGTCTTCGACGATGTCGTCGAAGTCGGTGCTGCTGAGTCCGACATACGCCAGCACGGCGGGCCCGCAGCGCCGCCACTGCGGATCACCGCCGCGTCCCCAATAAACCTCATCGATGTACTCGGCCATCTTGAGCGACGCCAGCAGGGCGCCCTTCGGGGTCAATGCACCGCCGTCCTCGGCCAGCAGGGTGTCGACATCATGGTGGCGCAGGATGAGCTCGCCGATATGCTCGGGCAACCCCCAGGAGCGTGAAACGAAGTAGCCGACGATCGCGTGGTTGGTCTGGTAGCGCGCATCCTCGCGCTGCGTGATCTCCTGGTCGGCATCGGCATCCAGCACCAGGCCGCGGTAATCGGTGAAACGTTCCATCATGAGCGGAATGCCGACATCGTGGAACAGACCGAGCATGTACGCTTCGTCGGAGGCGACACCCGGGAACCGCTGTGCGAGACGGGCCGCCACCATGCCGACGTTGACGGGGGATTCCCAGAAATTGTCGGGCGCCGGCCCTCCTGACTCCTCCATCGCACGCTGCAGGGCGAGGCCGGCCACGATGTTGCTGACGTTGAGCAGGCCCAGCAGGACCGTCGCCTGGCGGATCGACGTTACCTTGTTGCGCAAGCCGAAAAACGGCGAATTCAGGGTCTTGAGCACCAGGGCCGCGAGCCCGGGGTCACGCGAAATCGTCGCTGCAACCGCCTCGATATCCGGTTCGTCCTGCTGCATGAGGGCATGCAGGTCCATGAATACCGCGGGGGCGGACGGAATGCGGACAGACTCGATGATGCGGCTGGTCGCTTCGTAGGACAGTGGCGTGCTCACCGGTATCGCCTCCAGGTCGATGCGCATGCGCGCGTGGTGCAGGCAGTAGCCGACAAGCGCCTTAACCACCGCGCGGCGGACTTCTTTATCGCCGCCGGAATTCCGCCGGGTTCGACACCCTCGGGTACGGTCATGGCGCGGCTTCTGTCACCACGCGCGACAGCGATTCGTCGTATCCTTGCGCGCATGTCATCGCCCCCCGTCAACTGCTTCGTCCCCCGTTTCCGCCGACGTCTTGCCACGTTACTGGCTGTTCTGAGCGCACTGCCTGTTTGCCTGGCCGCCGAGTCGCTGCCCATCGTCACCCAGCG
>JAGRHA010000100.1 GCA_020445205.1 Gammaproteobacteria bacterium | reverse complement strand
TGGTCGTGGACCACATCAAGGAAG
This sequence comes from Gammaproteobacteria bacterium, assembly GCA_020445205.1. GTDB lineage: Bacteria > Pseudomonadota > Gammaproteobacteria > Chromatiales > Chromatiaceae > Thiosocius. The sequence goes on along the minus strand of JAGRHA010000100.1, from coordinate 2,048 downwards.
AGATCCTTTATCGCGAAGCCAAGGCATTGGGGCTGGACGATGACGATCTGATCATTCGTCGCCGGTTGCGCCAGAAGATGGAGTTCATCAACCAGGATCTGAGTGTCCCGCGCGAACCCACCGATGCCGAACTCGAGCAGTATCTGCAGGCCAACCTCGACAACTATCGTGGTGCAGACCGGTTCAGCTTCGAACAGGTATTCCTGGCGGGCGGGGGTGAAGATGTCGCGATCCGTGCCGCGCGCCTGCTGCGTGAGTTGCACGCCGCGCAGGACGGTGTCGCCGTGGCCGGCGCTGCAGGTGACCCGACTTTGCTGCCAGCGCGTATGCGGGAGGTCAGCGCCGCAGAGGCTGCACGGGTGTTCGGCAGTGCTTTCGCCGATCACTTGGCCGAGATGCCCGTCGGCGCATGGGCAGGTCCTTACACGTCGACCTTCGGTGCGCACCTGGTTCGCGTGACTGCGCGCGATACCGCTGCCGTACCGACGTTGTCGAACAGGCGCACGGCACTCGTGCGCGACTGGCGCGTGGCACAGCGTCAACAGGCAGATGAGCGGCTCTATCAGGCGATACGGGCGCGTTACACGGTACGCGTCACCTATCCGAATGCCGCCTCCGATGCGTCGCCGTCACGCGTGGCGGCACAGTGATGACGCGTCGGTGGTGTCTTCTCTTTCTCTTTTCACTCGCCGTTGCCGCTGGCAGCGCACAGGCGCACGAGATACGTCCGGGCTACCTCGAGCTGCACCAGCTCGACAATGACGCCTGGGACGTGCTGTGGAAGGTGCCGGTAGCGAACGGCAGTGAATTGCCGGTGCGCGTGAGGTTGCCGCCCGATTGCCACGACGGCGCCGGCAGCACGCATGCGGTCGACGGTGCCACATTGACGCGCTGGCGCAGCCGATGCACGAGCGGTCTCGTGGATCGGGCCGTGGCCGTCGAGGGTCTGTCATTGCTGCGCACGGATGTGCTCGTGCGCGTCAAGCTGCTCAGCGGTGGCGAGCAGACTGTCCGTCTGACGCCGGCGCAGGCGGCATTCGTCGTGCAAGGTGATCAGCACTGGCACGATGTCGGCATTTCCTATCTGGGACTCGGCGTCGAGCACATCCTGCTTGGCGTCGACCACCTGTTGTTCGTGTTGGCGCTGATGTTTCTCGTGGACAGCGGTCGGCGACTGCTGATTACCGTCTCCGCGTTCACCGTCGGCCACAGCATGACGTTGATAGCCGCGGCCGTGGGCGGGCTACAACTGAACACGGCGGCCGTCGAGGCACTCATCGCGCTCAGCATCGCCGTGGTCGGGGTCGAGATCATCCACCGCCGGCGCGGTCGTCCCGGCATGGGTGCGCGCTGGCCGGCGACGTTCGCGGGCTGTTTCGGCTTGCTGCATGGCCTTGGATTCGCCGCGGCGCTGCGCGAGCTCGGTTTACCGGAGCAGGCGATACCGCTGGCGCTGCTGTCGTTCAATGTCGGTGTCGAGCTGGGTCAGCTCGCATTCATCGCTGTCGTGATCGGCGTTCTCGCAATGGCGGGCGCGCTCACCACGCGACGTGCGGAAGGCGCGGCGTGGCATGTGCCGGGCATTACCGTACCGGTTGCCTACCTGATCGGAAGCGCGGCCATGTTCTGGGTATTCGAGCGGACGTCGGCGCTGTGGTTATGAACCCGGCGGTTAAGGAAATCAGTGGCCCAGGTATTGCCCTCAACTCGTTTGAGCCGACCGTGGCGGTGATGTACTTCGGCCAGAAGAACGGCATCGAGGCTTCCTTGTTCGGTGGCCTCACCATCAACCAGAAGAACCCGGATACCCACTACAAGTCCGGTAGCCAGTTCCATATCGATGGCACGCTGGCGCAACATTTCCCGTTTGCCGGCGGGGTCGCCAGTGCTGGCGTCACAGGCTATTACTACCGCCAGGTCACCTGGTGACAGTGGAAGTGGTGCGACGTTCGGCGACTTCAGGGCGAAGACGGTGGGCGTTGGTCCCGCGGTTTCCTATATCCGCAAGCTCAACAACAGCGAGTTTCTCGCAGAGTTGAAGTGGCTGC
>JAGRHA010000099.1 GCA_020445205.1 Gammaproteobacteria bacterium | reverse complement strand
CTCGATTGCGGGCTGAGCGGCAGACGCATCGGCTCAGTCGCGTGCGAACACCGCGAGCTGCAGCGAATGCAGCCAGGGTGACCAGCTGCTGTGCTGGTGCAGGTGGTAGCCCGCGGCGGCGAAGCCGTCGGCCATTTCCTGACGTGACGAGGGATACTGCAGGATTTCCTTGCCGTACAAGCGGTGCCTGATACGGCGCCGTATCGCTGCGATCGAACGCGGCGAGTGATACGAAATCACGACGAAACGGTCGGCTACGCGACACATCTCCTGTATCAGTTCGCGACGTTGCCTGGCGTCGGCAAAATGATGCAACAGGCGGAAACACAACACCGCGTCGAAGCTGCGGTCGTCGTAGGTCATCTGGAACACGTTCTGGCGTTCGACCGTGACCTCGACAGCGGCTTGCTTCGCCTGCTCGCGCGTGACCTGCAATGCGGCTTCTCCGAGGTCGACGGCAGTCACACGGTAGCCCTGCTGTGCCAACCAGATCGATGCGCGACCGACGCCACACGGAGCGTCGAGTACGCTTTCGATGCCGCTGACGCTGGCGAAGGCGTCCGCGATCAAACGCATCTCCTTGGCGTGTTTCTCGGGCTTGCGCTGCAGGTAGGCCTCGGCCTTGTGCATGCTGTGTTTGACGCGGGGGGCGTAGCGGCTGTCGTTCTTGTCTGTCGTCATCGGTGCCTGCCGTGAAGGATGGATGGGCGAGCGACGCACCGGCGATCCCCGGGCATGCTCGCGCAATGGTTCTTTGCGTTGCGCGCGGGCGGCCGCGCGCTCAGTCGTCGCTGGCGGCGTGCAGCTCGGCAGCGAGCAGGGTGTTTTCGAGCAGCGTCGCCACGGTCATCGGACCGACTCCTCCGGGCACCGGCGTGATCCAGCTCGCCACCGCGGTGACCGCAGCGGTATCGACATCGCCACACAGGCTGCCGTCGTCGAGACGGTTGATGCCGACGTCGATCACGATCGCACCGGGTTTGACCCACTCCGCCTTGACGAAGCGCGGCACACCGACGGCGGCGACGATGATGTCCGCGCCGCGAAGCTTGTCGGCGAGATCGCGTGTCTTGCTGTGGCACACGGTAACCGTGCAACGCGCCATGAGCAGTTCGAGGAACATCGGCCGGCCGACGATGTTGGACTGGCCGATGATCACGGCGTCCTTGCCGACCAGATCGATGCCGGTTTGCGTGAGCATGGTCATCACGCCTTTCGGTGTGCACGGGCGCAGGATGGGTCGGCGCAGGACCAGGCGGCCGATGTTGTACGGGTGGAAACCGTCGACATCCTTGGTTGGCAGAATGCGTTCGGTGACCGCGTCTTCGTCGATGTGGCGCGGCAACGGCAGCTGCACGAGGATGCCGTCGACGTCTTCACGTAGGTTGAGGTCGTCGATCAGGGCCAGGAGTTCGTCCTGCGAGGTCGCAGCCGGCAGGCGCAAGAGCTCGGAATGAAAGCCGACGTGTTCGCAGGCCTTCTGCTTGTTACGGACGTAGACCTGCGAGGCCGCATCGTCGCCGACCAGGACGACAATGAGACCGGGCGGGCGCTGACCGGCGGCCCGCAGTTCGTCGACCCGACGTTTGATGTGTTCACGGAGATCGGCCGCGATGGCCTTGCCGTCGAGAATCTGTGCGCTCATCAGTGTTCGAGATCCCGCTACTGTGACTGGCTATTTTCTGGCGAAGCGGCGATCATAGCAGAGCACCGGGCCTGAATTGACCGGATTGCGACACGCGCGTATCATTCGGCGCCTTCGCAAATTAGCAGAGACGTATCCGGGGTATAGCGCAGTCTGGTAGCGCGCCTGCTTTGGGAGCAGGATGTCGGGAGTTCGAATCTCTCTACCCCGACCAAATTTCGGTTTTACCGGAATTCGGCCCCGATAGCTCAGCTGGACAGAGCAGTAGCCTTCTAAGCTATTGGTCGGGGGTTCGAGTCCTCCTCGGGGCGCCAATTTCGCCGGGGGGTAGCGACTGCGGCAACGGTGCGCGGTCGACAACAGTTAATGGTGGACGTAGCTCAGTCGGTAGAGCCCTGGTTTGTGGTACCAGTGGTCGTGGGTTCGAGCCCCATCGTCCACCCCATTCAACGCACAAAGGCGGTGTCTTCGGGCACCGCCTTTTGCTTGTCGGGAAAGGCGCTTGCGGCTTGACGCTGACGCGCTTCTGGCCCACTATCGCACGCTTTCCCGGGGCCTACGAGGCTGATCCCGGCCGGCGGCCCCTCAGGGGCCGTTTGCGTTTTGGATTCACGGCAAGAGGTGGTTGATGTTCAGCAAAGAGATGCGCATTCAAGGGTATGACGACGAGCTGTTTGACGCGATCAAGGCCGAAGAGCGTCGCCAGGAAGAGCACATCGAGCTGATCGCCTCGGAGAACTACACCAGTCCGCGCGTGATGGAGGCGCAGGGCTCGGTACTGACCAACAAGTACGCCGAGGGTTACCCCGCCAAGCGCTACTACGGCGGCTGCGAATACGTCGACAAGGCCGAGCAGCTCGCGATCGACCGGGCGAAAAAGCTCTTCGGTGCCGACTACGCCAACGTACAACCCCACTCGGGCTCGCAGGCCAACTCCGCCGTGTACATGGCGCTGTGCCAGCCCGGCGACACCGTCCTAGGCATGTCGTTGGCGCACGGCGGTCACCTGACGCACGGCGCCAAGCCGAACTTCTCGGGCAAGATCTACCACGCCGTGCAGTACGGCTTGAACCCGGATACCGGTGAGATCGATTACGACGAGGTCGACCGGCTTGCGCGCGAGCACAAACCGAAGATGATCGTCGCCGGTTTTTCGGCCTATTCACGGATCATCGACTGGCAGCGCTTCCGCGATATCGCGGACGAGGTCGGCGCCTACCTGCTTGTCGATATGGCGCACATCGCCGGTCTCGTGGCCGCGGGCATCTACCCGAGCCCGGTGCAGATCGCCGATGTCACCACGACCACCACGCATAAGACCTTGCGCGGTCCGCGTGCCGGTCTGATCCTCGCCAAGGCCAATGAAGAAATCGAGAAGAAGCTGAATTCGGCCGTCTTCCCGGGTGGCCAGGGCGGCCCGTTGATGCACGTGATCGCAGCCAAGGCCGTGGCGTTCAAGGAAGCCATGGAACCCGAATTCGTCGCCTACCAGAAGCGTGTGGTGAAGAACGCGCAGATCATGGCACAGGTGTTCATGGACCGCGGCTACGACGTGGTGTCCAAGGGAACTGACGACCACTTGTTCCTGGTCAGCTTCATTGAGGCGGGTCTGACCGGCAAGGATGTCGATGCCTGGCTCGGTGCCGCGAACATCACGGTGAACAAGAACGCCGTGCCGAACGATCCACAGTCACCGTTCGTGACCTCGGGGATCCGTGTCGGCACGCCAGCCGTGACCACGCGCGGTTTCGGCGAGGACGACTGCCGCGCGCTCGCCGGCTGGATGTGCGATGTCATCGATGGCCGTGGTGACCAGGCGGTCATCGATTCGGTCAAGGCCAAGGTGCTGGATGTCTGCCGCAAACATCCCGTGTACGCGGACTGAACCCGGCATTTCCGGCCACGCCCGCGGCCATCGCGAGAGGGTCTGAGCGATGCGTTGCCCGTTTTGTGGTGCCCAGGACACGAAAGTCGTCGACTCGCGCCTGCATGGCGACGGCGACCAGGTACGGCGGCGGCGTGAATGCAATGTATGCAAAGAGCGCTTCACGACATACGAAGCCGCTGAACTGAATCTGCCGCGCGTGGTCAAGAGCGATGGCCGACGGGTCAATTTCGATGGTCGCAAGCTGCGCGCCGGTATCGAACGTGCGCTGGAGAAGCGTCCCGTTTCCACCGAATCGACCGATGCCGCGATCAACCACATCACGCGCCGTCTCATGGCGGGCGGTGAAGGCGAGGTGTCTTCGCGCAAGATCGGTGAATTGGTCATGGATGAGCTGAAGAAGCTCGACCAGGTCGCGTATGTGCGTTTCGCCTCCGTGTATCGGCAGTTCCAGGACGTGAACGCCTTCCGCGAAGAGATCGAACGCCTCGAGACACAGCTGTCCCCCGAGGCTCGTCGCCAGCAGCTCGATTTGCTCGACGACGATAAATGAGCGGCGCCGCCGACGACCATCGCTTCATGGCGCACGCCCTGCGTCTCGCCGAACGCGGCCTGTACACCACCGATCCCAATCCACGCGTCGGTTG
>JAGRHA010000098.1 GCA_020445205.1 Gammaproteobacteria bacterium | reverse complement strand
GAAACGCAGCTCCAGATCGCTGCGCCCCTCGTGGCGGAAGTCGAGCGCGAGAGAACGTGTCCATACCTGGTTGCCCGGAAACACGCGGTTGCACGCCAGTGCAGCGATGGGATCGGCGAGGCAGGCCATGGCACCACCGAACATCCCGCCACCAGGGTTGCGATTCGGTGCCAGTGGCAACAGCACGCGCACGCTGCGCCAGTCATCGGCCAGCTCGAGCACGCTCACACGCATCGCACGAAACGGCGGATACCACTCAAGCCGTTTCGCTGCCGGCAGCCGGCGCCGCAGCGCCGCAAGGATCTGCATGGGTTTATACCACCGTCAACGGCGCGGCAAACGCCGCGGATACCCGGGAAATAGTGCCACACAAACCACGCGGGTTTGCCCGCGGCGCGTTACGGCACAGTCGCCCCATGCGCCGACAACGCGTACGATTGGGGCACATCGAGCAACCCTGACAGCAGCCTGGCAACCATGCAGACCGCACTCGCCGATTTCATTCGAGACACCGCTGCCGGACGCGAGGCCGACCGCATCCTGCGCGCCTGCGTACACTGCGGTTTCTGCACCGCGACCTGCCCGACATATCAGCTGCTCGGCGATGAACTCGATGGCCCACGGGGTCGTATCTACCAGATCAAGCAGGTGCTCGAAGGCGCACCGGCGAACGCAACAGTGCGTGGCCACCTCGATCGCTGCCTGACCTGTCGCTCGTGCGAAACGACCTGCCCGTCGGGAGTCGACTACCACCGCCTGCTCGATATTGGGCGTGAGGCCGTCGAGACGCAGGCGCGTCGACCTTTCTTCGAACGTACCCTGCGCCGCCTGCTGATCGAGGTCATGGCTTACCGCAAGCGCTTCGCGCCGTTGCTGCGCATCAGCCAGTCGTTGCGCCCGTTGCTGCCGGCATCGCTACGCCAAGGCATACCGCCCGCGGCACCGAAATGCGCACCGATACCGGCACGACCGACCCACCGCCGTGTCCTGATGCTCGACGGCTGCGTGCAACCCGGACTCGCCCCACAGATCAATCACGCCCTCGAAGACATGCTGTCGCGGCTCGGTATCGCCGTGGTGCACACGCCACGCGCCGGCTGCTGCGGCGCGTTGCCGCACCATCTCAGCGATGCCGAGCGGGCACGGGCCATGGCACGGCAGAACATCGATGCCTGGTGGCCCGCGATCGAGGAAGGCGCCGACGCCCTGCTGGTGACGGCCAGCGGCTGTGGTGCCCACGTGCGCGACTACGCCCACCTGCTCGCCGACGACGCGACGTATTCGGACAAGGCCCGGCGCATCGTCGAACTCGCACGCGACCCGGTGGAACTGTTCGAAGAGGCACCACTGGAGCAGCTACCGTTGCAGCCACGCAGCGTCCGCGTCGCCGTGCATACGCCCTGCACTCTGCAACACGCCCTGAAGCTCAACGGCCGCATCGAAGGCATCCTCACGCGCCTCGGCTACGAGTTGTGTGCCGTGCACGAGGGCCACCTGTGTTGTGGATCGGCGGGCACGTATTCGATGCTGCAGCCGAACCTGTCCTCGCGCCTGCGCAGTCGCAAGCTGCAGGCACTCACCACCGACCACCCGGACATCATCGTGAGCGCGAACATCGGTTGCCTCGTGCATCTCGCCGGCGGCGACAATGTACCGGTCAAGCATTGGCTCAACCTCCTGGCCGACGATCTGGCGGCGTGAACACGGGGTTCTCGCCCAAGCTCGCAGTTGGTGCAAGCATGGCGTGAGGGATCCCGGTCGCATTCGATGCCACCGTCGTGCCCACGCGGCACGACGGCGAAACGCGTCACGCGTGCACGAGCTGCTCGGCAATCCACGTCCGCCATAGCGCTAACAGCGCGGCATCCGTTGCCGCCACGGCGATGCGTGGGGTCAGCGAGTAGTTGGTGAGCCAATCGCCACGATAGTCATCGAGCAATCCGCCGACAGCGCCGCTCTCTGCGAGGATCAGCTGCCCGGCGGCGTAATCCCACAGTTTCTGCCCACCGTGCAGGTACAGCTGACAACGGCCGCACGCCACCCAACACCAATCCAGCGCCACCGAGCCGAAACTCCGCTGCGAGCGGTACGGCGCGTGTTCCGCGAACGCCTTGACCAGGGCCGGTGGCAAACGCTTGAGATCGACCATGGCCATGGACTCACGCAAGGTCGCGGGCGGGCGCGGTGTGTGTATCGGTACCCCGTTGAGCCAGGCGCCTTGCCCGCGCAGCGCGCTGAAACACTCGCCACGCGCCGGGTCGTAAACCACGGCGGCACGTGTGATACCGTCGATGATCAGCGCCAGCGACACAGCGAAGAAAGGGATACCCGAAGCAAAGTTGCTCGTGCCATCGAGTGGATCCAGACACCACAGGCCGCGTCCCGGCGTCACCAGCAGATGCCCTTGCTCGGCCGCGCTCATTTCCTCGCCGAGCAGCGCGAAATCGGGCCAACGCTCAGCAAGGGCCGACTGCAGACGATGCTGCATCGCCAGATCGGCCTCGGTGATCAGCGAGCCATCGGCCTTGACGTCGGCACGGACCGACGTGAACCGCGCCATCAATTCTTCGGTCGCCGCGCCGATAACCAGGCGACAGACTTCATCGAGCTGTGATTTGTCGAACATGTGACACGCAGGATACCGGCATGCGCGTCCGTACAGAAGTCGGCACGTCGCGCAGCGCGGACATGGACGGGGGAATCCCTAATTGCGAAGCAACACTTTAAAGCCTACGCTCAAGCCGTTGTATCACCAAGGGAAGACGCAAAGGTGCACACGCGCCCTCTCGTTTCTGTAGTCCTGCTCGCCCTGTTGCTCGCGAGCCCTTTCGCGCTCGCCGCTCAGCTCGAACAACAACGCTCGATGTTCCTCGCCGCGGAACGTGCCCTGCAGCGTGACGCCTTGGGCGAATTCGCCAAGCTCGAAGCCCGCCTGCGCGACTACCCACTGCATCCCTACCTCGTCCATGCCGCGCTGTCGAAGCGGCTCGATCGTGCCTCGGCGCGCGAGGTACGCAAGTTCCTCGATACCTATTCCGCGACACCGCTCGCATGGCAGCTGCGCAATGCCTGGCTCGACCGCCTGGCGAAAGAGAAACGCTGGCCGGAATACGTCGAGTTCTACGTGCCGACGGACAACGTCGCGCGTCGCTGCGGCTATCTGCAGGCATTGATGCAGACCGGTCGCACAAAGGATGCGCTGCCCGATGTCACCGACATCTGGCTGCAAGGAAAGTCCCAGCCCGACGCCTGTGATCCGGTGTTCGCGGTCTGGACCAAGGCCGGCCTGCGCACACCGCAACGCATCTGGCAGCGCATCGCCATGGCGATGTACGCCGGACAGTGGCAACTCGCCGAGTACCTCGAACGCGACCTGTCGAAAAACGACCGCGACTGGGTCGAACGCTGGATCGCGCTGTACAAGGCGCCCGCAACGATCAGCGATCTGCAGCCATTCAGCAAACCGCATCCTTACCGCGAAGCCATGCTGGCACACGGCGTGCGGCGCCTCGCGCGCAGCGACACGATGGAGGCGCTACGCCAGTGGCGCAACGTCAGCGCGCAATTCGATTTCAGTGACACCGAGAAACGCCGCACGGAACACTACATCGCGCGCCGACTGGTCAGGGAACCCGACAACGATGCCTATGCGTTTCTCGGCACCATCACACCAGGCGAGAAGGATGAAGAGGTCCACGAGGCACGCGTACGTGCAGCGCTGATGCGCGAGGACTGGGCGCAGGTCGTCGAGTGGATCGACGCCATGCCCGCGGCGCAGCGCAACGGCTTCGACTGGCAATACTGGCGCGCGCGTGCGCTCGAAGCCACGGGCAAGGTCGACGAGGCGCGCGCGATCTATGCCGTCGTCGCGCGTGATCGCGGCTACTACGGTTTCCTCGCCGCCGACCGCATCGCCGCGGAATACCATCTCGCGCACGCACCGACCCCTGTCGGCGCCGAACTGCTCGAGCAAGTCGCCCGCATCGACGCGGTGCGTCGTGCACACGAGCTGTTCGCGCTCGACCGCTCGATCGACGCGCGTCGCGAATGGCGCGTGGCCACGCAGGGCATGGACGTGAAACACCTGCAGGCCGCCGCCAAGCTCGCAGAGCAGTATGGCTGGCACGATCGTGCGATCTTCACCCTCGCCAAGACCGGCTATTGGGACGATCTCGAGCTGCGCTTCCCGCTACAACACGCCGATCTCGTCGAACAGAACGCCGAACGCCATGGTATCGACAACGCCTGGATATTCGCCGTGATGCGTCAGGAAAGCGCGTTCATGCGTAACGCGCATTCACACGCCGGTGCGATCGGCCTCATGCAGCTCATGCCCGCGACCGCACGCAGCGTCGCGCGGCAGATTCTCAAACGCCAGCCACCGCGCCGCAGCGAATTGCTCGACCCCGACACCAACATCGCGCTCGGCAGCGCTTATCTGAGCCAGATGAAAGGACGTCTCGGTGACAGCGCGGTACTGGCCACGGCCGCTTACAACGCGGGACCACACCGCGTCACGCGTTGGCTGCCACCGCACACGCTGCCCGCCGACATCTGGATCGAGTTGGTGCCGTTCAACGAAACGCGCGGCTACCTGCAGCGTGTGCTGACCTACACCGTGATCTACGAAAAGCGCATGGGCAGGAACCCCACCCGCCTACAGGATCGCCTGCACCCGGTACCCCCGGATCTCAGTCGGTTGGGTGCCGCCGGCAAACCGGCCTCGAGTAGCGACGCCGCGGGTTGATTATCACGTGTGCCTGGCGGCACACCGGTATCGCACAACACTGCGATGCCACGCCAACCCCTGATGTGTTCCAGGCAGCCGCTTCACGCACCCCCGGTCATGCGCTCGCGGATCCGCTGCACTTCCGCCGGGTCCATGCGCTTCAACAGGTGCTTGACGTAGTCTTCGGCGCGCTTGCTGCCATTGACGTGTGCGAGTGACAACCATTGCAGGGCAGCGGCGTCGTCACGCACCACGTGCTTGCCCTCCATGAGAAGTTTACCCAAGGCGAACTGCGCCGTGGCGAAACCCTGATTGGCCGACTTGAGATACCACTCGACGGCACGACCGATATCCTTGTCGAGGCCGTACTGGGCGAACCGATATAGGGTGCCGACGACATACTGCGCCTTGGCCGACCCGCCTTCGGCGGCCTGCAGGTACAGGGTGCGCGCGCGCACTTCGTCGGCTTCGACACCGGCACCGTTGGCGTACATCCATGCCAGGGTGATCAAGGCATTCTGATGGCCTTGCGCAGCCGCTTTGTCGAACCAATGCAACGCCTGCTGATAATCGAGCCCGACGCCGTCGCCATTGCCGTACATCACGCCGAGACGGAACTGCGCCTCCGCATTGCCGGCCTTCGCCGCATTGCGTACTGCCGCTTCGGCCCGCAGTTGATCGGGATTGAACGTTACCGCCGCCGGCTGTTCATCGGACATCTCGTAGACTCCTGCACGCTTCATTGCGCCCTTTTCGTTGCCGTCGCCGCGCGCCGCCGTGTAGACGGCACGCACACGCCGGCGTCATTGGCATTGCTGTACATGTGACGTGACAGTGAGGCGCCGCGCAGAAGCGCGACCACCTCGGCCTGCATATTACGGCGCTGCGCCGAGCGAATGGCCGCGTATACGGCGCGGTAGGGTTCCGCTGTCGTCAGCGGCGGAGTAGCGTTTGGCGACCTTCTCGAGCAGGCGCGATTCGGTCACCACTTCGTAGTAGCGTCGCCCGTCATCGTGGCTTTCGAGCAACTGTCGCCCCATCCACAGCTTGACCGGGCGCTCGCGAATCACCAGCAGATGCCCCTCGCCGCGCGTATCGGCACACATGCCGGCATACAGCACGTCGGGACGTCCCGATTTCCGCTCGCGCACCGTGACGCGCTGCAGCGAGAGTTCCGCATGCAGCTGCACAAAGGCCGCGGCATCGATCTCGATTCCGTTGACGTTGTAGCGCACCAGGGTGTCGGTGGCCTCACCCTCACCGTGCACGGGTGCAGCGACGCACAGGTTCTGATCCGCTGGCATGGTGCATGTCTCACGCAGCAGAACGTGGCATGAAGACAAACGCCGTGCCTGGTTGATCGCCGGCGAAACCGCGACCTTGCGGCCATGGTCGAACAGATAGGTCGGCGCATCGTCCGCATATGAAATGCCGACGCCCAGTTCGATGTCCGGCAGCCCGATGCGTTGATTCTCGGCGTTCATGTTGCCGCTGAACTCGATGATTTTCATCGCCAGGCAGCAGGCGCGCGCGACGGCCATGCGCACCGTCGATTCGCCACCGTGTTCGAGCGTGGACAGGATGATCGAATCCGCCTCGACGACCACCTTCTGCCCGCCGAAGTGCTCCACGGCGCGCGTGATCGGATCGTAAAGGTAGCGGCTGAAGTGGCTGGCCGGGTTCATGGCGCGACGCTGCATCTGCGCCACGATCTGGCTCGCACCGCGCACATCGACCTTGATGATGACATGGCCAACGATGCCGCCACGCACGGCGGCGGCGACGTCGTCACGACAGAAGACCTGGACGGCGTCGCTGTCGCTGACCTGTGCAATGGCCTTCTCGTCGGTCACGAGGTGGATGCTGTCCATGCCCACCAATGCCCGCCAGGCAAACTTGAGATCGCGACGGTAGCGCATGAAATCGGCCGCGAAACGCGCGATGGTCTGCGGCTGCGCCGCGTCCGGCCGCCGCCGGTATTCCTTGCGCGCCCGCTCGATACGGCGCAGGAGTTGTACCGGATCGCTGTTGTCGTCACTGGCTGCCAGCCGTCGTTTGAACTCTGCGCTGGAGATCTCGCCGCGCAGATAGTCGAACAGCAACACCTCGCCATCGGTCATGCCGAGTCCTGGATAGATGGCCGCGAGTTCGTACGACGCCTTGACCCTGTCGAGCAGACCGGCGTTGGCGATGCTGCGGCGCAGGCTGGCATTGAGATCGCGCTGCAGCCGCTCGAGCCCTGCCTGCTGCCAGGCGTGCGTCACCGGCCAGGTATCACCGTCACCGCCGAGCAGGGCGCGGGCATTGTCCGGGGCGTCGGTCCAGTTGCTGCTGCACTCGTTCAACTCACCGGCAACGAACAGCTGGCGGACACGACGCTCGGTTTCGAGCAACGAGCGCGCACCGGTCTGGTCCTGGCGGCTGACGCCGGGCAGCAGCGACTCGGCAGGTAGCGTTGCCGACGGCACCTCGATCACGACGGGCAGCCACTCCGCGAACGCGCCGAGCACGCAGCGGTTCATACGCACTGCGACGTCCGGGTCGTGCAGGAGCAGCGGATAGTGGAGGAAGAAGTCGCGCGGATCACCACCGCCCTCGAGCTGAAGCAACGGATTGGCCAGCATCAACTCGGGCACGGGCCACGACAGGCCGAGTACGGACTTGCGCACCTTGCGCAAGCTCACATGCTCGATGCGCATCAACTCGCGAATCAGCTGGCGCGTCGCCGCGTAGCGTACGTGCCACGACTGCCGGGCCAGCACCACAGCCTGTTGATGCAGTTGCAGACTTTGTCCACTCAAGCGTCGCGCGGGTGTACTGCGCGCATCTTCGAGTTCCGTGCGCAGAATCGACAGCTCCACGTCGACCTGCTGCAGCAGCAGCTTGAGCAGCGCGAGTTCGAACAGCTGTACACGTTCGAGCCGGTTGTCACTGCGCGCCCGTTTCACCACGGCATTGTGGTGCTCGACGATGACGCGTTGAAATGCCTGAACGATCGAGTCGCTGAACGACGACACCGGCTGCCGCCACAAGCGCATCACATGTTCACGGACCAGCGCTTTGACGTAGGTCGACGTCGCCTTGAGCAGCGCCGGAGCGAGCACCACGTCGACATGATAGTTGTCCGCACTGCGCTGAAAACGGTCGAGGCGCAGCCGGGCGAGTTTGGGGCGATCGAAACCGTCGAGTACGGTTTCGGTACTGGGCCGCACGGGGCGGAGGCGAGAGAACAGGCGGACCATGGCGGAGGTTTGGCCGGCGATGCGCGCAGACTGCTGCGCTACGCGCCCGCGTCAGCGCGACGTCAGCGCCTGGATGATCCGGTCTTCCATCTCGATGCGCACGGCCAGTTCCTCGCCGAGCTTACCCAGATCGCGATCGAGCTCCTTGAGGTCGAGCAGGTGATCGGATGCGTCGTATTTATCGTTGAATTCGACCGCCACTTCCGACGCCTCGGCGATGCGCGGGTAGACGTCACGCGCGACCGAGACGACCTGATTGCGACGTTCACGACCGGACACGATGCGTTCGTAGATCTCGAAATGACTGAATGCCGAGTAATCGACGAGCACCTGGCAGAACTCCTGCAGCAGATTCCCGTCCGGCGATGGCTCACTGTACGGCTCGAGTCCCGCCACGCGACAGAACAGCGCCAACATTTCCTGGCGCTCGTCCAACAGTTTTTGAACCATCTCGTGGGTGCGAGAACGGCGGTCTTTCTTTTCTGGTTCGGTCATTGTCATTGGTATGTAGCTCGCAGCCTCCTCGGGCCCGGCTAGTGTACCCCGAAACCCGATCACGTAAACCGGGACTGACGCCGCCGGCCGTGCGCCCCCGGATCGGCACCCGCGACGGCGCGCGGGGTTCCAAGTGGCTCTCGCCTGTGAAATATTGACGATGTGAATCGTTTCGCAACAGCCTGCCTGTGCAGTGTGCTGTGCTTGCTGCAGCCCGCGCACGCCTATTCCGCATATGGCGACGACAACCCTTTCGTCGAAGCCATGCTGCGCATGATGGAAATCTTCGGTCTCATCAACCGCAGCAGCTCGCCGCTCGGCGTGCCCTACCTGCCGGGTTATGGGACGTCGGCACTGCCTGGACTCGGCGCCATGAGCGGCCTTGGTGGCTTGGGCGGTCTTGGCGGCTACCCCGGCATGGGTATGGTACCGGGCATGTCACCGATGACGGGCTGGGGCGGCATGCCGGGAAATGCGTGGCCGGCCATGAACCCGATGACCGGTGCCGGCAACTGGGCCGGTGGCGCGCCGGGCGGGTCCGGCTGGCCGACCTCGCCGTGGGGTACGGGAACACAAGCCGTGATTGCCGACCTCGACGGGGTATGGGAATTGACCAATGGCAGCATCGTCGTCATCAAGGGCCGCAACGCGCGCCTGTACGTGGAGCGCGACCGCTACCAGGACTTCACGATCGGCTACGACGGCAGCCGCTTCTGGTGGAGCCCACGCGGCAGCAATACGACCACGACCTACCGCTATCAGATGCGCGACGGCCGCATGGTGCTGCGCGACAACGACGGCAAGGTGCTGCTGATGCGCCGCCGCAGTTGAAAACCCTACCCTCACCGGCTTGAGACCCCTCGAACGGCAGGGCACAATCGGCCCACGATCCCGCCAGCCGGTCAGTGCAGGGGTCGCCCACCAGCGTCGGGAGCAGTAATCGGCATCATGAACATCCAACGCATCGCCCTGGTCGGAGGATCGGGCTACGTCGGCCGCCACCTCACCCGCCACCTGCAGAATCGTGGCTACCACTGTCGCATCGTTACACGCCACGCGCACCGCCTGCATGAACTGCGTACGGCAGCCGATGCCGTCGAGGCCGATCCCTACGATCGCCTGCAACTCACCGCTGCGTTGCACGGTTGTGACGCGGTGATCAATCTGGTCGGCATCCTCAACGCTGGCGGCAAGGCAACGAGCTTCCGCCGCGTGCATGTCGAACTGGTCGAGAACCTCGTCGCCTCGGCACAGGCCGGGGGGATCACGCGTCTGCTGCACATGAGCGCACTCAATGCCGATCAGAGCAGCGGCAGTAGCCAGTATTTGCGCACCAAAGGCGAAGGCGAGAACCGCGCACACACCTTGGGCAAACCGACCATGGCCGTCACCAGTTTCCGGCCATCGGTGATATTCGGGCCCGACGACGGTTTTCTGAATCGTTTCAGACTACTGCTGAAGATCCCAGGCCCCATGCCCCTCGCCTGCCCCGATGCGCGCCTCGCCCCCGTCTACATCGGTGACGTCGTGCGGGCTTTCGGCAATGCGCTCGAAGACCGCGATACCTTCGGCCGCCGCTATGATCTGTGCGGCCCGCAGAGCTACACGCTGAAACAGCTCGTCGACTTCATCGCCATGCACAGCGGGCAGCGCAAATGGATCGTCGGCATGCCGGACTGGGCGTCACGACTGCAGGCCTCGCTGCTGCAGTACGCGCCAGGCAAACCCTTCACCCCCGACAACTACCAGTCGCTGCGCACGCCAAGCGTATGCAAGGAAGACGGGCTCGCGGCACTCGGTATCGACGCAACATCGCTCGAGAATGCCGGGGCGCGGATCCTGCGCGGCGACGGCAAACTCTCACGCCTGACACGCCTGCGTCGTTCGAGCATGCGCTAGGCGGGCGGCTCGACGCTCGTCCCAACGGCGTGGCGCAACGCCGCCTGCTCGGCAAGCCGTTTGAGTGCGCGGTCGCGTTGTTCGTCGGACAGCTTCGCCAATGCCGCGCAGGCGGCGTGGAAGGCTTTGAAGTCGCCGCCGTGCTGCGACAGCAGTTCGCGCAATGCCGGCTCCCAGCGGTTGTATGTGCCAATGCCCGCGACGTGGGCGTTGTTGAGCGCGCGATCGAACCACGCATCGTATCCCGCATAACCACTCCAGCCGGCGCGTAGCCGCCGGTAGCCGTCTTGCAACGCAGCAAATGTCGCAGCCTTGTCGACCGCACGCTGCGCATCCGCCATGTCGCGCACATAGAGTGCCTCGAGCCGCGAGCGTGTCGATGCGACAAGTTCCAGGAACTGCTGCTGCCGCAGGACGCGTTGAGCATGCGCGGCACGCAGCGCATCGTCTCCCGCCACACGTAACCGGCGGCTCACGCCTTCGCGTTCCACCACGTTCGCGTAAGCTTCGTTGAAGTCACTGTCACCCGCGACGTACAGGCGCTGAT
>JAGRHA010000097.1 GCA_020445205.1 Gammaproteobacteria bacterium | reverse complement strand
TGTACTATGCCGTGACCACGGGTCAGCGCTTGGCCGGCCTGCAACCTTCGCCGACGTTGCGCGATGCCGTCGCCCATGCCGGTCCGCCGGCGCCCATCGCGGCGTTGATGGCCTGGCTCATCGAACACGCCTTGGCCCCGGGTCGGCTGGGGCTGCGGCGGACGCGAGTCGCCAACGGATTGTTGTTCATTCGTTCGCACTGGGTGCGCATGCCGCCGCGCATGCTATTGCGACACCTCGGCCATAAGCTGCTGTTGCGTCGCAAGCCGCCAGCACCCGAACCCGATCTGCCAGGGTGACTGCCGATGTTCGCGCACGTGCGGCTGATCTGCTTCGACCTCGACGACACACTATGGCCGTGCGTGCCCGTGATCCGCGCCGCCGAGGCGCACTGTTATGCGTGGTTGCAGCGCGAGGCGCCGCGGTTGACGGCACGCTACAGCGCCGATGAACTGCGCGCGCACCGCATCGAACTCGCACGGCGTCAGCCGCAGATCGCGCACGACCTCACCGAGGTGCGCCTGCGCTCCCTCGCCACGTTACTGGAAGACGCCGGCTATCCAAGGGTCGTTGCGCATCGTGCGAGCGACGAGTTTCGGGCTGCGCGCAATCGCGTCACGCCGTATGACGAGGTCGTCGCGGCACTCGCGCGGCTGCGTGCGCGTTTCACCCTGGTGTCGGTCACCAACGGCAACTCGCAGATCGAACACACACCGCTGCATGCCAGCTTCGATCACTCGCTGACCGCGGCCGAGGTCGGCGCGGCCAAGCCCGACCCGGCGATGTTCCATGTCGCCAGCCGGCGCAGCGGCGTGCCGCTGTCGGCGTTTCTGCACGTGGGTGACGATCCCGCACGTGACGTGCAGGCGGCGCGCGAACTCGGGCTCAGTACCGTGTGGGTGAATCGCGACGGCCGTGAGTGGCCCGCCGACATCGCGGTGGCGGATCTCGAAGTCGATGACCTGACCGGTCTGGTTGCAAAACTCGCCGAATCGCATAGTGTCTGAAAGCAGACAGGGAACACGCATGGGCAATGACCGCAATCCGCTCAAACACCAGATGAAGATCTACGGCCCCGCCGCCTTGCTGGTGTTCGCGGCGTTCGTTATCGCCTACCAGTTCATCAAACCGGCGCCGCCCGGTCACGTGGTCATGGCCACGGGTGGCGTCGACGGCGCCTATCACGGCTACGCCAAGCGCTACGCCGATCGCCTCGCGCGCGAGGGCATCACGCTGGAGTTGCGGCCCACGGCGGGGTCGGTCGAGAACACCCTTTTGCTGCGCGAGGGCCTGGTATCGCTGGCCATGGTGCAGGGCGGCATCGAAGATCCGGACGTCGACACGGTGGGGCTGCAGTCGTTGGGTAGCCTGTACCACGAGCCGCTGTGGCTGTTTTATCGGCGCGACGTCGACTTCACCGATATGCGCGACCTCGCCGGACGACGCATTGCCGTCGGCCCTGTGGGCTCGGGTACGCGCGCGTTGGTCACGCGTCTGCTGGCCGACAATGGTGTGGTCGACGATCGCGACTGGCTCGCTGCCGGCGGCAACGATGCGGTCGAGGCCCTGCTCGATGGTCGTGTCGATGCGGCATTCTTCGTGATTTCGGCACAGAGCCCACTGGTCGCACGCCTGCTGCGCGCGCCCGATGTCGTGTTGGCCGATTTCGTGCGTGCCGAGGCCTATACGCGCCGTTACCGTTTCCTCAGTGACCTGGTACTGCCGCAGGGTGTGGTCGACATGGCGGCCGACATCCCACCGCATTCCCAGCATCTGCTGGCAGCGGCGGCCAACCTCGTTGCGCGTCCCGACCTGCATCCCGCGATCATTGACCTGATGTTGCAGGCGGCGAGCGACGTGCACCGTGAAGGGGGCTGGTTCGAGCGCGACGGCGAGTTTCCCAAGCCGGAACTGCTGGCGTATCCGCTGAGCAATGAGGCCGAGCGGTACTATGAGAACGGCCCGCCGTTCCTGCAGCGCTATCTGCCGTTCTGGGCGGCTTCGCTCGTCGACCGCCTGAAGGTGATGCTGTTGCCCCTGCTGGTGCTGTTGTTCCCGCTGATCAAGGTCATGCCGCCGATCTACACCTGGCGCATGCGTGCGCGTGTCTACCGCTGGTACGACGAACTCGAGAATGCCGAAGAACGCTTCGCCAGCGGCGAGCAGGACGGCGCGGGCGTGTTTGCCGACCTCGATCGCATCGAGGCCGAGGTGCAGCGCGTCAAGGTGCCGCTGTCGTTCACCGACCAGCTCTACCACCTGCGCCAACACATCGATCTGGTGCGGCGCAAGATTCGGGAGCACGGCGGCCGCGGCTGAGGTGCCGCGGCCACGCGTGGCCCGTCAATGCCCGCTCAGGAACAGGTGCAGCCCGTAGCTGATATCGTCGCTGTGACGCGGGCGGTAGTAGCGCGGATAGTCGCGGTGCTCGTGGCGCCAGTGGCGTTTGCGCCAATGATCGCGTTCACGATAACCGTAGTCCTTGTGCGCCTTGAAGTGGCTCTGGTGGCCCCAGCCGTAGCCGCGGCCATCGTTGTCATGCGCCAGCGCCGCACCGGACACGCCGGCGCTCAGCGCCAGTACGGCAGCGATTGCGAGGGTTTGGATCTTCATTTGTGCTCTCCTGATTGATCTCAGTGCGGATCACCTCTGATCCTTGAGCACTACTTTGGACCCGGCCGGCTGAACGGCCGCTGAACGCTTTTTGTGACTGGATTCGCATTGCGCGCGCACCACGCCGCAGCCGGGGGCGTCAGATCTCGCGCAGGCCCTCCGAGGGCTCGATGCGCGCCGAGCGCCAGCCGGCCAGCGCCGCCGCCAGCACGGCCGCACCGACTGTGACCGCCAGCGCCAGGGCATAGTGTTCGCGCAGCAGCACGCACACCTGCTGACCGCTCGCGAGCTGGTCCGCGAGCATGCCGTTGATCGCCTGTGCCGCGGCGAAATAGATGCCGACGGCGAGCAGCCAGCCGAGCACGCCCGTGTACAGTGCCTGAGTCACCGGGAACCACACGATATCGCCGGTGCGGAAGCCGACCAGACGCAACACCGACAATTCCTTGCGCTTGCGATCGACGTTGGCCCACAGGCTCGCGCCGAGCGATAGCGAGAACCCGATCAGGCCGATGATCGCGATCGCCCAGTAGATCGCCGACAGGTTGCGGTCCATGCGCATCACGAGTTCGATGTCGGCGGCCTTGGTACGCACATCGATGCCCTGGCCCGTGAGGTCGTCCTTGAGGTTGTGCACGTCGTAGATCGAGCGCGCGTAGAGGCGGAAACCGGGATAGCTGCGCTCGGTTGCGGCCGGGTCGCCGCCCCAGCCGAGTTCGGGTACCGCTCGTCCATCGCGGTATTCCTCGAGCGCTTCGACGAGGCGGGCGTCGGCGAACGCACCTTCGCGTGCGAAGGCTGCCGCTGGGGCCACGGCGGCCACCGTGAGTTCGATGTGCACGCGTTCCTTCTGGCCTTTATAGCGCCGCGTGATGCTGCCGCTCACGCGATCGCCCGCCTGCACCTTGAGGCGTTCGGCAGCACTCGCCGACAGGATCAGCTTGTCGAGGCCGTCGGCAACCGCGCCATCCGCGGGCAGCAGCGGATCGCCGCGCCCCGAAGGGATCATCTCGGCGGTGACGAAGCGCGGCGACTGCTCGCTGCTGAGTTCGATCGTCGCCGCGATGCTGCGCGTGCGCGGCACGATGAACGCCACGTCCGAGCGTCGCGCCATGTTGCCGAACCAGTCGAGCGAGAAATGCCCGCTGCTCACCGGCCGCACCTCGCGGTTCTCCGGATTCTCGACCAGCTGCTCGATCATGCCGCCGACGATGCCGAACTTGAGCCCGAACAGCACCAGCATCGGGCCGAGCACCGCCGCCAGTGCGAGCACGAAGCAGCCCGACATCTGCCACTCGTGCCCGTAGTCGCGCGTTGCCAGCCGCAACACCTTGGTAAGACGCATGTGTTGGCCCTCAGCCGTTGACGACGGTCTCGGTGGTCCGGCCGTCTTTCGAACGATGGGTATGGTGGGCGAGGCGGCGCAGGCCGAGGCGCTTGATATGGCGCCAGGCGTGGCTCGCGACCACGACGGTGATGTTGCGCTCCTCGGCGAGATCCAGGAACAGCGACATGATCTTCTCCGCCGCGAACGGATCGACCGAGGCCGTGGGCTCGTCGGCGATCACGATCGACGGCTGGTGGGCGAGGGCGCGGCCGATCGCCACACGCTGACGCTCGCCGACCGAAAGTGTTTCCGGCAGCTTGTCGAGGTGGCGTGCGATGCCAAGCTCCGCGGCCAGTTTGTCGACCGTATCGTCTTCACCCATGCCCATCACCGAACGCGACAGGCTCATGTTGTCGCGCACCGTGAGATACGGCAGCAAACCGCCGGTCTGCATCACGTAGCCGATGTGCCGTTTGCGCAGGTCCCCGAGCTTGTTCATCTTGCGCTTGTTCCACATTTGCGCCACATCGATTGCGTCGTCTTCGATCTCGGGACGAAAGCGGAACGCGCCGATGTTGCTCGGCTGCGAGATGAACGCCAGCATGTCGAGCAGCGTCGACTTGCCGCAGCCCGATTCACCGATCAGCGCGATTTTCTCGCCCTGCGTGATCTGCAGTGACGGCACGCGCAGGCGGAATGTCACGCCTTCGGAGGCGCGGTCGCGCACCACGTCACGCAGGTGGTAGACGATCGGCTTGGCCTTGTTGCGAGATTGAAAAACGTTTTCCACGGCGCGGTGTGGTGTCCTGATGCTGGCCAGCGTGGCTGCGCGTTAATTTAATGAAAACGGGCGCGCAGGACACGCCAAAAATGCTTTATACGCGCAAAAGCACCGGGTGTGTTGACTCTCTCGCACGCTACCCAATGCGTCAGATGGCGGGCGTGCGGACGCTTGCGCAATGCGGCATGTAACAGGCCCGAGGTCATGCACATCGGTGGTGTCGGCCGCATGTGCGCCATCCACTGCCTGACTCGTCCGGTTGCATCGATCGGTGCGTGCGGGCTAAAGTGAACTCGCCAAGGATCGGCACCACACAAGGACAAGGGGCATGCCCCATAGCACGGAAAGCGACCACGTCGACACGGGTCTGCAGTGTCTCGTCCAGCTCTCGCGATTTCATCAAATCGCGGCGGACGCTGCGCAGATCGCTCACGCTCACGGTATCGTCGACCGCTGTTTCACCAACGACGATCTCGTTCTCGCGGCTCGTCGTTTGGGTTTGAAGGCGCGTGCCGTCACCAGTGACTGGGACAAGTTGCAGCGTACGCCGTTGCCGGCCATCGCGCGCCATGTCGATGGACACTACGTCGTTGTCGCGGGTATCAAGTCCGACAAGGCGCTGATCCAGGATCCATTGGAACAACGCCCGCTGACACTGCCGCAGGAACTGTTCGTGGCGGCGTGGTCCGGAGAGCTGATCCTCGTGACGCGCCGCGTCACACTCGATAGCCTCGGTGGACGCTTCGGCATGGCGTGGTTCATCCCGGCGATCGTCAAGTACCGCAGGCTGCTCGGTGAGGTGCTGCTCGCTTCCTTCTTTCTGCAGCTGTTCGCGCTCATCACGCCATTGTTTTTCCAGGTGGTGATCGACAAGGTGCTGGTGCACCGCGGGGTCACGACGCTCGACGTGCTGGCGATCGGGCTGCTCGCCATTTCGGCGTTCGAGGTGCTCCTGGGCGGGTTGCGCACGTATGTGTTCACGCATACGACCAACCGCGTCGATGTGCTACTGGGCGCCAAGCTCTTCGCCCACTTGCTGCGATTGCCGCTCGCCTACTTCGAGGCGCGTCGCGTGGGTGACTCCGTTGCCCGGGTGCGCGAATTGGAGAACATCCGTAGCTTTCTCACCGGTTCGGCGCTGACGCTGGTGATCGACCTGGTCTTCACCCTCGTGTTCTTTTGCGTGTTGTTCTATTACAGCCCGATGCTCACGCTGGTCGTGGCCGCGGGTATCCCGCTGTATGTCGTTCTGTCGGCATGGATAACGCCGATGCTACGTCGACGCCTCGAGGAACGCTTCAGTCGTGGCGCCGAGAACCAGGCTTTTCTCGTCGAAACGGTGAGCGGCATCCAGACGCTCAAGGCGCTGGCTGTCGAGCCGCAGATGCAACGGCGGTGGGAAGACCAGCTTGCGGGATACGTCGGCGCGAGTTTTCGTGCGTCGAACCTCGGCAGCATCGCCGGACAACTGGCCGGATTCATCAACAAAGCGACCGTCGTGTTGATCCTCTGGATCGGCGCTGCACAGGTGATGCAGGGTAGCTTGTCGGTTGGCCAACTGATCGCGTTCAACATGATCGCTGCACGGATCAGCGGCCCGATCCTCCGTCTGGTACAGCTGTGGCAGGATTTCCAGCAGGCCGGCATCTCGATCAGGCGTCTCGCCGACATCCTCAACACACCGGTCGAGCCGGGTTTCAATCCCGGTCGTGCAACCCTGCCGGAGCTGAAAGGCGAGGTGAGATTCGACCACGTCGGCTTTCGCTATTCCCCGGACAGGCCACGCGTATTGTCCGACATCACGTTGGCGGTCGCGCCGGGCGAGGTGATTGGCATCGTCGGGCGATCGGGATCCGGAAAGAGCACACTGACCAAGCTGATCCAGCGGCTATATGTTCCCGAAGTCGGGCGCGTGACCATCGACGGTGTCGACCTCTCACTTGTCGAACCTGCCTGGCTGCGGCGACAGATCGGTGTGGTGTTGCAGGAGAACTTTCTCTTCAACCGCAGTGTGCGCGAGAACATCGCTCTGACCAATCCGGGGATGCCGCTGGAACCGATCATCGCCGCAGCCAAACTGGCGGGTGCACACGCATTCATCACCGAACTACCCGATGGCTACGATACCGTCGTCTGTGAACACGGCAGCAACCTGTCGGGCGGTCAGCGTCAACGTATCGCAATTGCACGGGCACTCGTCAGCAATCCGCGCATTCTGATCTTCGACGAAGCGACGAGTGCGCTCGACTACGAGTCGGAAAGCATCGTCCATCACAATATGCGCGCGATCTGCCGCGGGCGGACCGTGTTCATCATCGCGCACCGTTTGAGTGCCGTCCGTCAGGCCGACCGTATTCTGGTCGTCGAAGGAGGGCGGATTGTCGAACAGGGCGATCATGGCTCGCTGCTCGCGCACCGTGGGATCTATGCGCGCTTGCACGCGCTGCAATCGGGTGGGCGACCCGATGAATCGTTTAGCGGAGGTGGCAACCCATCTCCGGCACCGTGGACGGTACTTGGCCCGACGGGCATGGGTGAGCCGACATGAGCACCGGGCTGCACGTCGCCTTTCTGCCTGCGGCCCTCGAGATCCAGGAAAAGCCGCCATCGCCTGCGGGCAGGGCGATCATGTGGACGATTCTCGCGGTGTTCTGTGCGGCATTGGTCTGGGCAACACTCGGCCACGTCGATATCGTTTCCGTTGCGCAGGGCCGGATCATTCCCAGCGGCCATAGCAAGGTCGTGCAGTCGTTGGAGATCGGTACCGTCATGGCGATTCGTATCGACGAGGGTCAGACTGTGGATGCGGGTGATGTCCTGATCGAACTGGATCCGACCAGTGCCGTCGCCGGTGTCACGCGTTTGCGACACGAACGTCATCTCGCAAAGCGCGAGCTCGCGCGCATGGATGCACTGATCGGAAGGGCGCGCAACACCGGCGGGGGTGCCGATGATCCGGTACTCGCTTACGACGACGATCTGCTGTCGAGTCAGTGGAAGGAGTTCCAGGACGGACTTGCCGTGTTGCGCCACGAACAGGACAAGCAGCGCGCCGAACGCCGCCGGGCGCTGCAGCAGGTCGCAAAACTCAAAGCCCTGTTGCCGATCGTCACGCGTCGCGCGAAGAACCAGCAGGGCCTCGCAGAGCAGAAGATGCTGCCCGAGGAACAATACCTGGAGGCCGAGCAGTCACGTCTCGAAACACTGCACGACTTGCGTGCGGAACAGGCGCTCGTCGAGTCGCTCGATGCAGCGATTGCCGAGTTTGATGCGCGTGTGGCGTCAACGCACAGCGAGTTTCTACGCAAGGCCAAGGAACAGAAGGTCGACGCCGAACGGCGGCAGAGCAACGCCGAGCAGGAACTGGTCAAAGCACAATCACGCTTGCAGGCACGCACGATAACGGCGCCCGTCGCCGGCGTCGTCCAGCAGCTGGCCGTGCACAGCGTCGGCGCTGTCGTCACCCCGGCACAACAGCTGCTGACGATCGTGCCGCGGGATGAATCGCTTGAGGTCGAGGCCGCACTGGAGAACAAGGACATCGGCTTCGTCGAGCTGGGGCAAGCCGCTGAAATCAAGGTCGACACCTTTCCGTTCACGAAATATGGCACCTTGGCCGGGCGGGTAACGCATCTGTCGGGTGACGCTGTACGCGACGACAATAACGGCCTCGTCTACACGATGCGTGTGC
The DNA here is from genome assembly GCA_020445205.1 of Gammaproteobacteria bacterium. Classification (GTDB taxonomy): domain Bacteria; phylum Pseudomonadota; class Gammaproteobacteria; order Chromatiales; family Chromatiaceae; genus Thiosocius. The sequence goes on along the minus strand of JAGRHA010000097.1, from coordinate 5,206 downwards.
GAATGGAGGAATCCACCATGTACGTCAACGGTAGGAAAGTGCAACTGAGTCCGGGGATGACCGTTACCGTCGAGTCGAAAACGGGGCAACGCCGATTGATCGAGTACTTTCTGAGTCCGTTGCTTCGGTATCGGGATGAGGCGGTGCGGGAGCGTTGACGCGCTTGGCAAGGTTGATCTTTCATTCGATTCGTAAGTAACTTTCCATTGTGGTAATTCGGAAGATCTATACTAAATTAATAAAGGTTTTCATCGAGACAATTTTGGTGTTGTGGCTACGCCATTCTGCATGACGGAGCTAATGGGTTGGTAAATATGGGTTTTGTAAATGATTTTGCTACTGACGACGAGGTGGAGAGCCTCCAGCTAAAGAAGTACTGGGATAAGTATAAGCCACGTTTCAAGGGAAATTATTGGTTGGGGCGGAGTCCCGATTTGACTATTGATCGACAGCGGAAGGCATTCGCTTTTCTTGTTGGTGGCGGGGGGGAATATACGCCTGGGTGGCACATCTTTTTTCTCAAGCTTGGTGACCTTGAGGCAAAAGTTACGGTTGATGTGGTAGAGGGATCGAGCAAGCGCTTTGATGAGAATCCGTTCAGAATTGTTTGGAATCTCATTAGATTGGATATTGAGGAGGGCGATGAGTCCCACAGAGAAGAGGTTGTAACGGCGCTGAAAGATATGCTAACTACATACGGTTACCGCGGAATTTATCGGCAAATCCCAAATACTCAGGTGGTTTTTCAGTTCTAAACCACCATTGTGGATCACAATTTTTGTCCAAGGATGGATAAATGTATTTCAGTTACGATGAAGCAATAGTAGAGCTAAAAAGACTCAATCCGCTATCAATAGAGAAAATTCGTGGTGTATTTGAGAATCTCGATGTTTCATCGAGTGGGTCACCGACTATTCTATTTAGTGGGGTGTCGGGCGAGAATATTCGATTCTCAGAAATTGTAGATTCGATAGAGGATAGCGACTCATCGGTTAGAACGATTAGGAAAACACCTGCTGCATTGTTCCTTGAGTTGCAAAGCAACCCGCAGCTTCTTGGCATACTCGAAGAATTTTTCGGTACGGATTCTGAGGTATTCACCAGCCAAGGTTCTGAATACCAAAAGCTATTGTACGGCGACATCGGCCCCGACGGCCGCATCCCCAACGGCATCTGGGATGTCTTGTCCAAACGCTTCGCCGAACAGGCTTCGGGTGAAGTTCGTGTCCTCACCGATATCACCCGGCACGATGGCGTGTTTGCCCAGACCGAGCTGCCGGCGCTACTCAAGAACACCAACGTAACGACGATCGAGGGAATCCCCCGCCAGGCACTCGTGGACATGCAGGCGCGCCTGGGTAGCGAGGGGCTCGACGCGGTGCGGCGTGTCATTGCCACGGTGTCGCAGGTCAACATTTCGATCAGCGGTATCGCGTCGGGCACTGTGGATCGCTACCTCACGGACCATTTGAATTCCGTGCCCGACCTGCTGAATGACCCCAACAAGCGTGAAGAAGTCACGGAGGTGCTCAAGCGGGTCAGTGGGTCGTTGGAGCATCCCGACCCGGATGTGCAAAAAGTCATTCGCCAGACGGTCGGCGATATTCTGCAAGAGGCAAACTTCAAGGCCAGTACAGGAACGCCCAAAGCGAGCAACCGCCTCGGGTTGTTGGGGGCGCTGTTGAGTCTGGGGCTGCTGGCGGGCGACGCAGCCGGCGCCACGTCGCAGGAGGAGCGCGAGGAGCTGATCAAAGACTGGGCCGTCGATGCCACCGATGGATTCATCGGTGGACTCGTCGGTGAGATCGCCGCCGGGATCGCTCTCAGTGCATTGTCGGTCACGGCGGGACCCGCAGTGCTTGCGGTGACTGTCGTGGCATCACTGATCGGTGGCTACTATGCGGCAGGCACCACCGAGGCTCTGCTCAACTACCTGCGCGGAGGCAGCGAAGAATTTCGCCGCGACGTGCTGCAGCGGTTGCACAAACTCTACTTTGGCGCGAATACGCATATCACCGTCGACATGGTGCCTGAGCCAGGCGACGACTTCGCCTTCATCGAGCCGTCGATGACGCTGCACGATATCGTCGCGCATGCGCAGACGAGCCTGGCCTGGCGCTATGCATTGAGTGAGCTCAATCCTTTCGTCGTTGCCGATGCCCAGTATCAGCGCCTGCACAATGCGAACGGCGAGCTGGAGCTGTTCGGCGAGGATCATCCCGAAGGCTGGACGGCCGAGTTCGTGGCAGCACGTGCTGAGGCGCTGCTGGCAGTGGCTGAGATTCGCGCTGCGGGGGGCGTGTTTTCAACATCCGACCCGTTGTCTGACAGGCTGGGTACGCAGTTCGGTTTCGCCTCCCGCGCGGGGGACGATGGCGTCAATCTCTCCTATATCGCCGATGCTCATCAGCAACGGCTGTTTGGTGGCGACGGCGACAACGAGCTGCGGGGTGGCAACGCCAACGACATGCTGTTCGGCGGGAAGGGAGACGACACCCTCATTGGTGGTCCCGGCGATGATTACCTCGAAGGCGGCGTCGGCAACGACCGCTATATCGCCGACCACGGTGATACGATTTTCGATACCGATGGCAAGGGAAGCATCATGTTCGGCAACCGTCGGCTCGGCTATGCCGTACGTCGCGAAGGCGAAACCGATTTCACCGATGAGAGTGGCGAGTTCGCGTTTGTGCTGCAGCCGGCCTCGCTACGCGTGGTGCGCAAGAGCGACGGCGCGTCGCTGACGATCAAGGATTACGCCAACGGCGACTTCGGTATCGACCTCAGGGACGAACTGGGCGCGTCCGAGCCTTATCGGACCATCGTCACAGGCACCTCGTCCGCGGACAATCTGTTCGGTTCCCATGAAACCTGGGACAGCCCGCTGGAGGCGTTCAATCACGACGAGTTCTTCGTGGGTGGCGAAGGCCGTGACCGCATCATCGCCTGGGAAAAGCCAATCGCCGAGGCCCCGGGTATACCGAAGGATTCGATCGCGTATGAAAGCGTCGCGCCGGATTCGGATGTCGTACAGGGTGGCTACGGCCAGGATCTCATCTACGGTGGTGCCGGTGACGATCGTCTCTACGCGACGACGATTCCGGACGCCGATGCTGTCAAAGCGGGTAATGGCGACCCAAGCTTCGCTGGCCCCGAAGGGGATTGGGCTGACCTCGTCGACGGTGGCTACGGCAATGACGAAATCTACGGCAGCGCGATGCTCGACGGCCTGTTCGGCGGCGGAGGTAACGATCTGATCTTCGCTGGCGGCGGTAATGACGAAATCCATGGCGACATGCAGGTCGTCTGGGTGGGGCAATTCGCGCCGCAGCGCTCGCCCAGCGGACGCTTCGAGTGGATCAGCATTGATCCCGAAACCGGCACGGTTACCACCTACTTCAACTACCGGTACCAACATATCGGTGACGACCGGATATTCGCTGGCGACGGTAACGACACGGTCTTTGGCGAAGCGGGTGACGATGTGATCTTAGGCGAGGCCGGCGATGACTCCCTGTCCGGTGATGCCTCGATCCCCGCTGGCAATCCCAACTCCGAGTATCTTCCGCCGTCGCTGCATGGCAACGACAGCCTGTACGGTGGAATCGGCAACGATGGCTTGGTCGGAAACGGCGGCGATGACCGCCTGTTCGGAGAAGAAGGTGACGACGTTCTCGATGGGGATTTCCGCGTGGTGCTCGACGGTGAGCTGCCGTACCACGGTGACGATCTTCTCGATGGCGGCCTCGGCAACGATATTCTGATCGGCTGCGGTGCAGCGGACACGTTGTTCGGGGGTGATGGCAACGACGAGCTCTATGGCGATCTCGATGGCATGGACCCCGCCTATCACGGCAACGACGTGCTTTGGGGTAATGCCGGTAACGATGTCCTGGTCGGTCACGGCGGCGACGACCACCTGCAGGGCGGTGAAGGCGACGACACCCTGTTTGGCGACGACCTCGACCTTTACGTGCTGACTGGCGATGACACGCTCGATGGCGGTGATGGTGCAGACAAGCTGTCCGGTGGATTGGGCAACGATGCGTTGTTCGGTGGAGCCGGCAGCGACGCTCTATGGGGTGACGATGGCGACGATGTGCTGCACGGGGGGGCGGATATCGACTACCTCGAGGGCGGTCGTGGGGCCGATACCTACGAACTGCACCGCGGCGACAGCCCGCTGCTTGGCGCGCAGCTGGAGACCATCGTCGAGTCCGGGGGCAGCGGCAATGCCATCGTCTTCGGTCCAGACGTGGGGATTGATGACATCACGCTAACGTCGAATGGCGAAGACGGCGACATCGTCCTGCGCTATTCCGACAGCGACGCTGTCTACATACGCCACGGCTTGACGGGCGCGATCGAGCATTTTCGGTTCGCCGACGGGGCCGACATCCATTTCAGTCAGTTGATCGCGCAGAAGCTGCCCGGTACGACGCCACTACAGGGTGGCGACGCCGACGAGACCGTCTTCGGTTCGCCCGTTGACGACGCCATGTCCGGTGGCGGTGGCGACGATGTCCTGTTCGGTGGCTCCGGTGATGACCACTTGCTCGGCGGCAGCGGACAAGACCTGCTCATCGGTGGTGCGGGAAATGACGAACTCGCGGGTGGCGTCGGATCCGATACCTATCGCATCACGACCGTCGATGGCAGTGATGTCATTCGCGATATGCAGGGATACAACGTTATCTGGTTGGCCGACGCCGTGCACGGGGATGCGACGTTCACTGTCGACGGCAGCGACCTGCTCATCAGCGGCGGTGTGGGTAACATCCGCATTCCTGACTGGCAGAACAGTGGTATTGGCGCTATCCGATTTGCAGACGACACGGTTCTTGCCATCGCCGATGTCCTCGACCCGCCAGCAACGCCGGGAAGGTTGCTTGCCGACACGCATGCCGTTGCCAGCATACTCGCCGGGAGCTCGGGCGATGATGTGCTCGTCGCCGATGCAGACGGGCTGGTGCTGCGCGGCGGGGGTGGCGCTGACGTCTACCTGTTGAGCGATCGATACACGGGCGTCGTCATCGACGACAGTGGCGAAGGCACCACTCTTGTCGTCGACGGTGACCCCTCGGTGCCCGTGTACCTGAATCGCGTCGGTGCCGATCTCGAAGTCGTGGCGGGCGGCGTGCGCTATGGACTCGTCGTCGACGGCGCCAACCGGCTTCCCGGGGTTCTCGTCACGCCATCTGGCGAG
>JAGRHA010000096.1 GCA_020445205.1 Gammaproteobacteria bacterium | reverse complement strand
TGAAGGAACTCGGCCAGATGTGGCAGGTTGATTACAGCGACATCGACAATCTGCGTATCGAGCAGATGGACACCTCGAAGTTCCTGCACGACGGCTTCTTCGACCCCACCGGTCGCTACTTCCAGATCGCCGCCAACGCGTCGAACCAGATGGTCGTCGTCGACACCCAGACGCGTAAGCACGAAGCGACGATCGACGTCGACAAACTGCCGCACCCGGGCCCGGGCGCCAACTGGATCGATCCGAAATGCGGACCGGTCGGCGGCACCACACACCTCGGCGTCGGCAAGGTCACGGTTTGGGGCAACGATCCCGCCGGTCACAAGGACCAGGCCTGGAAAGTCTGCTACGAAGTCGAGACCGACGGCCCCGGCGTGTTCATCCGTACCCATCCGAAGAGCAAGTACGTCTGGGCTGACCAGACCAAGCATCCTGAGCCCGAAGTGCAGCAGTCGGTGCAGGTCATCGACAAGGCGACCCACGAGATCGTCAAGACGATCCGCCTGACCGACAAACCCGGCTACGCAGCCGTGCACATGGAGTTCAACAACGACGGTTCGGAAGTGTGGGTATCGGTCTGGAACCGCAAGGACTCCAAAGAGCCGAACGGCGAGATCGTCGTGTTCGATGCCAACACGCTCGAAGAGAAGACCCGTATCAAGGGTCTGTACGCTCCGACCGGCAAGTTCAACGTTCACAACCGCAGCAACCACGTCACCTGACCGGTTCGCGGGTGTGTAACGCCTGAACGTTCCCGATGCGGGCATGAAGCATCGCTTCATGCCCGCCTTCTCCGATCCGCCCTCTCCTGTCTCTGCGGAGGAAGACGATGCAGCACCAATCGTTAATCAAGAGCCTGCTTTCGCGAAAGGTCGCATTTGGCTCAACCCTGGGCGCCGCCGTGTTGTTCATGGTCGTCGGCGTGGTGCTTTGGGGCGGATTCAACTGGGGCATGGAGATCACCAACACCGAATCCTTCTGTATCTCGTGTCACGAGATGCAGGAAAACGTCTACACCGAATACGTCGGCACGGTGCACGACGGCAACCGCAGTGGCGTCAAGGCCACGTGTCCGGATTGCCATGTACCGCGCCCCTGGGTGCACAAAATCGTGCGCAAGATCAAGGCCAGCAACGAGGTCTATCACAAGCTGATGGGCACCGTGAACACGCCTGAGAAATTCAACGAACACCGCCTGACGATGGCGCGGCGTGTGTGGGACGCGATGAAGAGCACCGATTCGCGCGAATGTCGCAACTGCCACGACTGGGACACGATGAATCCCGAGCGGCAGAAGCCGCGAGCACGCAACCAGCACAAGTTTGCGATGGAAAACGGCCACACCTGTATCGACTGCCACAAGGGCATCGCGCACAAGCAGGTACACAAGGACCTTGCGGACGAGGAACTCGAAAAGCTGCGCGCGCCAATCGAAGCGCACAAGTACGCAGTGCCGGAGTCGTTCGTCGCCGGCCTGCAGCGCGCCGCCGATACCGAAGCCGCGGCCGAACTCGTGGCACAGGAAGAGGCGAAGAAAGAACGTGAGCGCCGCAAGGCGGCAAAAGTCGCCGAACAGCAGCGCATCGATGCCGCCGTCGCCGCTGCACTCGCACAGGCTGGCGCGCAGGCGGCGCCCGGCGCCGCCGTGCCGGTGGCCGCAGCCGCTCAACCCGCTGCGCGCGGCTTCGGTGTCGACTGGGCAGCCGCCCCGGAACGCCGCATCACCCTGTTCTATCCGGGCCAGACCTCGATGGAATGGACCCTGGTCGGCAAGTATCACGGTGGTGCCCGTCCGTTCCAGGCCGGCGACCGTTGCTCGACCTGCCACGACAAGGAAACCGCCAACATGGGCAAGAAGATGGTCACGGGCGAGAAGGCCGAGACCACGCCGATCCCCGGCAAGCGCCCCGGTATCCCGGTCACGGTGCAGGCGGCACATGACGCCGACAATCTCTACCTGCGCTTCCAGTGGGAAGACACCGAGCACGTACCGGTACCGTTCGTCGACGGCGGCAAGATGGACCCCGCCAACCAGGTCAAGCTCGCCGTGATGTTCGCGACCGACGAGGTCAAGTATGCGAGTCAGGCGGGTTGCTGGGGCACCTGTCACGAAGACCTGCGCACCATGCCGGGTCACCCCGAGGATCCGGCCGCTGCGGGTCTGGCGCTCGACGTGAGCAAGGGTGTGACCAAGTACATCGCCGCATCGCGCACCGAGATCGAAGAGAAAGGTCGTCGCGGCAAGGCGTTGGGCGGCTGGGACAAGCTCAAGGATGCTGCTGCGATCGAGGCCGAACTCGCCAATGGCCAGTTCATGGATCTGCTGCGC
>JAGRHA010000095.1 GCA_020445205.1 Gammaproteobacteria bacterium | reverse complement strand
TCGGGTTTCAGTCGTGCGTTCATATCGACCGCTTCACGACCGTTGCAGGCTTCGCCTGCGACGACAATGCCGCCGTGACGCTCCAGCTGTTCCCGGATTCTCTTACGGAAGAATGCCGAATCGTCGACGATCAGTACCCGAACCCGTTCCTCCATCTGTCATTCAGGACTGCGCCGATGTCGTCCTGTCTCCTCCATTGTCTGGGTCAGAAGCGACGCGCGTATTTGCGCATCAGTCCAGGTACATCGAGGATCAACGCGATCTTGCCGTCGCCCGTGATCGTGGCGCCGGCCATGCCGTCCAGGCCCTGCAGCAATGCCCCCAGAGGTTTGATGACGACTTCTTCCTGGCCGACCAGGAAATCGACCACGAGACCCACCTGCACGCCGCCCACGTTGACGACAACGACATGCCCGTGATGGCCGCCATCTGCACTGGTGATGGCACCGGCGCTCGTGACCAGCCAGTTACGCAAGTAGAACAGCGGCAACGCACGATCGCGCACGCGTATGGTCAATTGGCCGTCGACGGTATTGGTACGCGACAAGTCGAGATTGAAGATCTCCACCACGCTGGCCAACGGCAGCGCAAATGGCTGCTCACCGAGGATGACCATCAGGGTCGGCAGGATCGCCAGTGTCAGTGGCAGTTTGATCGTGATCTTGCTGCCCTTGCCATGTACGGAATCGATTTCGACCGTGCCATTCATCTGCGCGATGCGCGTCTTCACGACATCCATGCCGACGCCGCGTCCCGACACATCCGAGATCTCGGTCTTGGTAGAAAAGCCCGGCGCAAAGATCAGGTTGTAGCAATCTTTGTCTTCGAGACGCGCTGCCGCGTCCTCGTCCATCATGCCCTTCTCGACGGCCTTGCGACGCAGCACATCGGCGTCCATCCCCTTACCATCGTCTTCGATCGACAGCAGGATGTGGTCGCCTTCCTGGGCTGCGGACAGCACCACGGTACCGCGTCGCTGCTTGCCGGACTTTTCGCGATCATCGGGCGATTCAATACCGTGGTCGACGGCGTTGCGTACGAGATGCACGAGCGGATCGGCAAGCGCCTCGACGAGGTTCTTGTCGAGATCGGTTTCTTCGCCGTGCAGGACCAGGTCGACATCCTTCTTCAGGTTGCGCGCAAGGTCACGCACCACGCGCGGGAAGCGCCCGAACACCTTCTTCACAGGCTGCATGCGCGTCTTCATGACCGACAACTGCAGATCGGCGGTTACCACGTCGAGATTGGCGACCGCGTTGGCGAGCTCTTCGTCTGCCATCGTGGTCTTCAGTGTCGACAGTCGATTGCGGACGAGCACCAGCTCACCCACCATGTTCATGATGTCGTCGAGACGCTGCGTATCGACGCGCACGGTGGTCTCGCCCTGCGTGGCCTTGGCGACGCTGCGCGGATTGTCCGCAGCACCGGCCTTCGCGGCATCGGCGGCCGGCGCAGGCGCGTCGACGGACTTGACCTCGGCACTTGGCGGCTTGGACTTGGCGCTGACTGGCGCAACTTCCGCCGGTGCCGCTTCGACGTCGGCGTCCGCCTTGCCCGCTGGCGCCGCCTTGCTCTTGGCCTTCGGCTTGGCCGCCTTCGCTTCAGACTTGGCGGCCGTTACCCCAGCTTCGGCCTCGGCCGCAGGTGAACCGCTGAACTTGCCTTTGCCGTGCAGCTCGTCGAGCAGTGATTCGAACTCGTCGTCAGTGATCTCGTCACTGGGCGGTGGCGCAGCGGGCGGCTTACCGCCATGCTTGCCCTTGCCATGCAGTTCATCGAGCAGCGCTTCGAATTCGTCATCGGAGATTTCATCACCGGCAGGCTGCACCGCTGCGGCAGGCGCAGCAGCCGCGGCATTCTCCGGCGGTGTACCGGTGAACTTGCCCTTGCCGTGCAGCTCGTCGAGCAGGGCTTCGAACTCCGACTCGGTGATATCGTCGCCACCCGGCGCCCGCGTGGATGCGGCAGGCTCAACAGCCACCGGCTCCGGCTCCGCTTCGACCTCTGGTTCTGGTTCGGGTTCGGGTTCGGGCGTGCTGCTCGCCACGGGCTCTTCGTCCGCAGCACTGCCATCATCTGGCAATGCCAGCGCTTCGAGGCGCGCCAACAGATCCGGGTCGGCCGGCTCGGGCATCTCGCCGTCACGGATCGAATCCATCATGTCATTGACGATGTCGAGCGACTGCAGGATCGAGTCCATCAACAGCGGCGTTACCGAGCGCTGCCCCTGGCGCAGCACGTTGAACACGTCCTCGGCGCGATGGCAGGTCTCGACCAGCGGCGTGATGGCGAGGAAACCGGCACCGCCCTTCACGGTGTGAAAACCGCGGAAGATGGCGTTCAGCAGGTCGCTGTCATCCGGACGCTGTTCAAGGTCGACCAGCTGTTCGCCCAGCTGTTCGACGATTTCGGATGCCTCTACGAGGAAATCCTGGAGAATTTCGTCATCTGCATCGAGACTCATCGCTCAAAACCCCAGACTAGATAGCAGGTCGTCGACGTCGTCCTGCCCATTGACCATGTCACCCTTGTCGACACCGGGAACTGCCGGCCCCTGTGCCTCGATATCTTTGGCGGCCTTGTCGCCTGCCTTGTCCGTGAGCTTCGCGCGATGGCCCGACAGTCTGATCAGCTCGACCAGCTTGCTCTCGACGTCGTTCACGAGGTCGATGACCTTGCGGATGATCTGCCCCGTGATGTCCTGATAACCCTGAGCCAACAACACTTCGGACAGCTTCTGATGCAGCTCGTCGGTGTTGGCCTGGGTGACATCAAGGAATCGCGACAGCTCGTTGCTGAGGTCGCGAAAGTCATCGACAGTCAGTTGGCGCGACTTGAACTTCGCCCACTGATCGCCGAGGTGCCGTGCATCGCTGCGCAGCGAATCGGCGAGTGGCAGGCTGTCTTCGACAGCGCCTAGCGTGGTGTTGGCGGCCTGCTCCGTCGTCGCGATAACGTAGCGCAGTCGCTCCGCCGCATTCGGCATTTCGTTCTGCGCGATATCGGCGAGCTGCGCATCCATGACGAAGCCATTGATGGAATCGTGCAACTCGCGTGTGAGCCGCCCTACTTCCTGAAACAGCATGCTGTCGCGGAATCCGGCGAGCTCGGCAATCACCGATACCGCCCCGTCGTCGTCGCCTGACTCCAAATGATTCACCAGGGACCTGGCGAGTTCGAGCTTGTCATCGATCTGCACGGCGCTTTCTGCCATCACGGCCTCCATTGCGCCTTACGCGGCGACGCGTTCGAAAATCTTGTTGATCTTTTCTTCCAACGTGCCTGCCGTGAACGGCTTGACCACGTAACCGTTAACACCCGCCTGCGCCGCTTCGACGATCTGATCGCGTTTCGACTCGGCGGTCACCATCAGTACCGGCAGTCCTTTGAGCTTGTCATCGGCACGCACGGCCTTGAGCAGGTCGATCCCCTGCATGCCAGGCATATTCCAATCGGTGATCAGGAACTCGAAATTGCCACTCTGCAGCAGCGGCAATGCGGTCAGTCCGTCATCTGCCTCCTGCGTATTGGTGAAACCGAGATCCCTGAGCAGGTTTTTGATTATCCGGCGCATCGTGGAGAAGTCGTCCACGATGAGGATCTTCATGTTCTTGTTCAAAGCAACCTCCGAACGCTGCAGTGGGGCAACACGCGGCCCCCGAAATACCAAGTCAACGGGAGTATCGGCACCTCGAAAAAAAACCGTAGGGGTTAGTTTCGGGTATTTGCCGACTCAGAGATCGTCGTCGCCGAGCCACTCGCTCAAACGCGAGCGCAGGCGCAGCGCGGCCTGGCTGTGGATCTGGCAAACACGCGACTCACTCACGCCGAGCACCTGGCCGATTTCTCGCAGGTTCAATTCCTCGTCGTAGTACAGCGCGATCACGAGGCGTTCGCGTTCGGGAAGGCCCGCGATGGCATCAGCCAGCGCCTCGCGGAAGTGACTCTTTTCGAGGCCGCGAGCAGGCCCCTCTTCGAGCATGTTGCGGCGCCGAGCAAGCGAGCCTTCCTGCGGCACCACTTCGCCGACTTCGCTCAGCTCTTCGTAACTGAAGATGCGCGCGACGGATGCATCCTGCAGCACCTGGTGATAGTCCTCGAGCGTCATGCCCAGCGATTCGGCGACCTCGACATCGCGCGCATCACGGCCCTCGGCATTCTCGATCTCGCGCATCGCCTCGGCCACCATGCGAGCCTTGCGATGAACTGAACGCGGCGTCCAGTCCGAACGTCGGATCTCGTCGAGCATGGCGCCGCGGATGCGGATACCGGCGTAGGTTTCGAAACTCGCCCCCTGGCTCGGATCGTAGTTGCGGCTCGCTTCGATGAGGCCGATCATGCCGGCCTGGATCAGGTCTTCGGCCTGTACCGACGGTGGCAGGCGATTCATCAGATGAAACGCGATCCGCTTCACCAGCGGCGCATGACGCGTCACCAGATCATCGTAGCTCTGCTGCTGCACGGCATCGTAAGTTGCTAGGTTGCTCACAGCACCATCTCCCCATAGTCACTGGAATATTTGATCAGGCGTTCGACGAAGAACTGCACCTGACCGTTGGCGCCACCTGGCTGCGGCCATATCTCTATCTTCTTGGCCAGGTTGCGGAAGACTTGTGCGACCTTGCTGCGCGGAAATGCCTGCACCACGGGACGTTGTGCACGCACGGCCTTGCGCAGGCTGTCGTCGTAGGGAATGGCTCCCATGAAACTCAGGGTCGCATCGAGGTAGCGATCGGTGACGCGGCACATCTTGTTGTAGAGCTCTCGCCCTTCCTGCGCACTACGTACCATGTTCGCGAGAATACGGAAGCGCTGATGCCCGTAGTCACGGTTCAGCAGCTTGATGATCGCGTAAGCGTCGGTGATCGATGCGGGCTCGTCGCACACGACAACGACGATCTCGTGCGATGCGCGCGAGAAGCTCAATACAGTGTCGGAGATACCCGCGGCCGTATCGACGATCAGAAGTTCGGTGTCCGCGGCCAGCTCGCTGAAGGCCCGGATCAGACCCGTATGTTCGGCCGGGCTGAGTTCGGCTAGTGCCTTCACGCCCGACGCACCCGGGATCACCTTGAGACCTGCCGGCCCTTCGACCAGCGCTTCTTCCAGCGTGCACTCGCCACGCATGACATGTGACAGGTCGTATTTCGGATGCAGACCGAGCACGACGTCGATATTCGCCAGTCCGAGATCGGCATCGAGCAGCATCACCTTCTGCCCCATCTCGGCAGCGGCGACGCCGAGGTTGACCGAGACATTGGTCTTGCCGACGCCGCCCTTACCGCCCGTCACTGCGATCGCGCGCACCGGTCGGGAATTGACCATTTGGCGCAAACCGGTAGCCTGATCGACGGCACTCTCAGACGTTAGCATGGTGATTCGATCCTCCCAGGGCCAGGGCCATGTAGCCGGCGTCGACGCCGACCGGGTTCTCGACCAGCAGTTCGGCGGCGCGTGTCACGAGCGGATGCGCACGCGCCGGCTGCAGGTCTTCGGGTACACGTTGGCCGTTGGTCGTGAACACGGCCGGCAACCCAGCCTGAATGAGCGCCGACAGCACCGCGCCGAGACTCGCCGCTTCATCGAGCTTGGTCAGCACGCAGGCGTCGGGACGAAACTCGGCAAACAGTTTCAACGCACGTTGCAACGCAGCAGGCTCGGTGGTTGCGGAAAGAGTCAGCAAGGTCGTCAGCGAGCGGCCGATGGCCTGCAGCGTCTGGATCTGATCGGCGACGCGCTCATGTGCCGCCGCCATGCCGGCGGTATCGACAAGGATCAGGCGGCGGTCGCCGAGTGCATTGAGTGCGGCATCCATCTCTTCCGGTGTGGTCGCCGTGCGCACAGGAATGTTGAGGATGCGCGCATAGGTCTGCAGTTGGTCACGGGCACCAATGCGGAAGCTGTCGGTGGTAATCAGGGCAACGCTGCGGTGACCGTGGCGCAAGGCGAAACGTGCAGCCATCTTGGCAATCGTGGTGGTCTTGCCGACGCCGGTCGGACCGACGAGCGCGACGACACCACCATTGTCGAGCACGGCAGGTTCGGCTACCGGGATCTCGGCAGCCAGCAGGTACAGCGCCTTGTGCCATGCCTGATCGATGTCTTCGATTTCGCGCACGCGTTCCGTGAGGCTGCGTGCCAGGCCGGCACTCACGCCAAGGGCCATGAGCCGGCTGAACAATTCCTGGAAATGTGGCGAGCGTTGGCCGAGGTCGTACCAGCTCAGGCCACTGAGCTCAGCCTGCATCCAGCGGCGCAGGCTCTGCATTTCACGCCGCATTGCCGCGAGTGCATCATCTGCCGTGTGACCTGTTGCAGCGGCTGCACGCGAGGCCGTGGCCGGCCGAGCGGTTGTTGCCGTAATGCGCTGATCGACCATGGGCTCTTCGGCATCATCGACCAGATCAAGGGCCGCCGTGAGTTCGATCCCGCCGTCCACTGTCTTGTTGGACAGAATCACCGCGTCCTCGCCCAGGGTTTCACGCACCATGCGCAGTGCCTGCCGCATATCCTGCGCAACGAACCGCTTGATCTTCATCCGCAACCTTCCTCTCGCTTCGCCTGTCCGCCGATCAGCGGACATGCTGCTCGATGTTGACGGCGTGACTGGCGGCGACTGCGATTCGTCGTCCAGGCCACGCCCGAGACTGTCTGCAAGGAAGACTGCAAGAGGCGTTCCAAATTGGATTTGCCGTGCATTACGATTTTTTATTCTTGTTTTTCAGTGAGATATGGAACGATCGCATCGTTCGCTCAAGCATGCACGGATTTGGCAGACGCGACGACATCTTGACTGCCGGCGGTTTGACGTCGGTGGGCGGAGCGGGCAAACGGGGGGAAATCGGTGCCTGGAGGCGCGCCGAGCGCGACACCCTGGCGCGTTGGATCAGGCGGCGTGTTCGTTGCGCCCGATGGTGCTGACGACCTTGATCTGGCGATTGTCCGGGATCTCGTTGTACGACAGCACCCGCAAACCCGGAACGCTGTGGCGCGCGAACTTCGACATCCAGGGGCGGATACCGGCGGCGACGAGCAGCACACCGTCTTCTCCGCTGAGTTCCTGCTGGCGCGCCGTATCCTGCAGCGCATGTTGCAGCTGCTCGAGCATCCCGGGCTCGACACCCGCGCCGTCGTCGCCGGCATGCACGAGCGCCTGCTGCAGCAGACGTTCGAGCGATGGATCCAGGACGATGACCGGTATCTCGCCCGCGGGTCCCACCACCTGCTGCACGATCGAACGCGACAAGGCGACGCGCACCGCAGCGGTCAGACTCGCAGCATCCTGTGCCTTGGTCGATTGCTCCGCCAATGTCTCCGCGATCGTGCGCATGTCGCGGATCGGCACACCTTCCTGCAGCAGGTTCTGCAGCACGCGCAGGACGACCGCCAGCGGCAGCATCTTGGGAACCAGGTCCTCGACCAGCTTGGGCGCGACCTGGCCGAGATTCTCGAGCAGTTGCTGCACCTCGTCGTGACCCAGCAGTTCGTGTGCATGGCTCTGCAGCAACTCGCTGAGGTGCGTGGCGACGACCGTGCTCGCATCGACGACCGTGTAACCCATGGTTTGTGCCTGGTCACGTTGCGCAGCATCGATCCACACCGCATCGAGTCCGAACGCCGGATCGCGCGTCGGCGTGCCTTTGAGCTCGCCGAAGACCTTGCCCGGGTTGATCGCCATCTCGCGATCGACATAGACCTCCGCTTCGCCAACCGGTACACCGTTGAGTGTGATCCGGTAGGCGTTGGGTGCGAGGTCGAGGTTGTCGCGGATATGCACCGACTGCACGAGAAAGCCCAGTTCCTGCGACAACTTCCGTCGCACGCCTTTGATGCGCGTCATGAGCTGACCGCCCTGCTCGCGATCGACGAGTGGTATCAGGCGGTAGCCGACTTCGAGGCCGATCACGTCAACGGGCTGCACATCCTGCCAGGTGAGTTCGCGTACCTCGCTGCCACCTTCAGGTATGGCGACCGGTGCAGCGGTCTCGATCTCCGCCTTGGCAGGCTCGCGCTTACGCTTGGCGACCATGTGCGCCAAGCCGGCCACACCGCCGCCGAGCAACAGGAACACCAGGTTGGGCATACCGGGAATGAGTCCGAGCATGAGCAGGATCGCGGCCGTGATGACCAGCGCACGCGGATTGTCGAGCAACTGTGTCGCCACCTGGCTGCCGAGATCCTCGGCGCGCGAAACGCGCGTGACGATGATAGCCGCGGACGTCGACAGCAACAGCGATGGCAGTTGCGCGACAAGGCCGTCACCGATCGTCAGCAGGGCATAGAAGCGCATCGCCGTGCTCAGGTCGAGATCGTGCTGCCCCATGCCGATAGCGAGGCCGCCGATGATATTGATGAGCAGGATCAGGATGCCGGCGACGGCGTCGCCACGCACGAACTTCGACGCACCGTCCATTGCACCGTAGAAATCCGCCTCGCGTGCAACTTCTTCACGCCGCCGACGTGCCTCGTCCTGGTCGATCAGGCCGGAGTTGAGATCGGCGTCGATGGCCATCTGCTTGCCCGGCATCGCATCCAGGGTGAAGCGTGCCGACACCTCGGATACGCGCCCCGCGCCCTTGGTGACCACGACAAAGTTGATGATCACGAGGATCGCGAACACAACGAAACCAACGGCGTAGTTGCCACCGATGACGAATGCGCCGAAGGCTTCGATGACCTTACCCGCGGCGTCACCACCATTGTGGCCCTCGAGCAACACGACGCGCGTCGAGGCGACGTTGAGTGCCAGACGCAACAACGTCGCAACGAGCAGCATCGACGGAAACATCGCGAAGTCGAGCGGTCGCAACGCATACACGGTGACGAGCAGCACGACCAGCGACAGCGCGATGTTGAACGTGAAGAACAGATCGAGCAGGAATGGCGGCAGCGGCAGCACCACCATGGCCAGCAGCATCAGGATCACGACCGGTGCGCCGAGACCGCGTGCACCCATCTGGCGGAATGCGCCGAGTACCGCTTCCATCAGTTCCTCACTCCCGGGTCAGCTATGAACACCGCACTATGCATGTCGGTAGTCCTCGGGCACCGGATACGCGTTCGGCGGCGTCGGAATGTCGCCACCCATCTCCTGCCATGCGCGCAATTGGAAGACGTACGCGAGCAGCTGGGCGACGGCGAGGAACAGTGCCGCGGGTATGGCCTGATTGAGTTCGGTATTGAAGTAGATCGCGCGTGCGAGTTCCGGTGCTTCGACCAGCGGCACATCGTTGGCCGATGCGATCTCGCGGATGTTCGCCGCGATGAGGTCCTTGCCCAACGCGACGACGATCGGTGCGTGCATCTTTTCCGGATCGTAGCGCAGTGCGACCGCATAGTGCGTCGGGTTGGTGACGACGACATCCGCCTTCGGCACTTCCTGCATCATGCGCCGCTGCGCCATCTCACGTTGCATCTGGCGAATGCGCCCCTTGACCTCGGGCCGACCCTCGGTCTCCTTGAGCTCGTCGCGCACCTCCTGCTGCGTCATCTTCAGATCATGCTTGTGCTGCCACAACTGGAACGGAACGTCGATCAATGCCATGAGAATGAGCGTCGATGCCAGCAGGACCGACGACCAGGCCACCAGCGTCATCCCCTTGCCGATCGACTGCGTGATATCCAGCGTGCTGAGGCCGAGTAGATCATCGCTGAGGGTATGCAGCAGGATCACCGTTGCCGTACCGACCAGCACGAACTTGGCCAGTGACTTGACCAGCTCCATGAGTCCCTTGACCGAGAACACGCGCTTCATCCCCTGGATCGGGTCGAGCTTTGACAGCTTCGGCTGCATGGCCTCGAAACTCACGTTGAAGCCGCCCAACGCCACGGAAGAGAGTACCGCCACAGTGATCATGAGTGCGAAAAACGGCAGCAACATGACCAGGGCGTCCTGGATCGCCGTGATCAGGTGTCCCATCATCGCCGCCGGGTCGAAGATGTCCTTGCGACCCAACACGAACTGTTCGCTGAACAGGGTGCGGAAGTTGTCGAAGAAGTACGGACCCATGGCGATCATCCCCGCCAGGCCCAGCATCGTGATCGCCATCGTGTTGAGTTCGCGCGAACGTGGGATCTGACCTTTTCGTCGCGCGTCGTTGATGCGTTTGGATGTGGGCTCTTGGGATTTTTCCTGCCCGTCCTGATTCTCAGCCATGGCCGCCTACCCCGCACCCAAGGTGGCTGCCGAGTGATCGAGCGTCTGCCCGATCAATGCGGCGAAGTTGGCCATGACCTGTGGCAGCGTCACCCAGATCAACACGAATCCCATGAACAAGGTGATCGGGAAGCCGATGGCAAAAATATTGAGCTGTGGCGCCGCGCGCGACACCACACCCATCGCGATGTTCACGAGCAGCAGCGCGATGATCACGGGCATGGCCATGAGCAGACCGGCCGCAAACATCCTTGAGGCCCAACTCAGCAGCTCCCACAGACCGGCGCGACCAAAAGCGTCGATCGAAATCGGTAGCACGACGAAGGAATCGACGATCGCCGCGATCAGCACCAGGTGACCGTTCATCATGAGGAAAGACAGCATGGCGAGGATCAGCCAGAACTGCGCGACCACGGGCACCTGCACCCCGTTCGCCGGATCGACCATATTGGCGAAGCCCAGGCCCATGCTGTAGGCCATCACCTGGCCGCCGAATATCAGTGCGTTGAAAGCCATCTGCAGCAAAAAGCCGAGTGCTGCACCGATGCCGATCTGTTGCACGACAATGAGCAGCGCCTGCGCCGAAAACACCGGGATCTGCGGTGCCGGCGGCAGCACAGGATGCACGAGCAGCGTGATCAACACCGCGAGCACGATACGTATGCGCGCAGGAATCTGCCGGATGCTGAAGATGGGCGCCGCCATGAGCATCGCCGCGATACGCACCAGCGGCCAGAAGAAGTCCGCCAACCATTGGTCGAGCTGCGATGTGGTGAAGTCCATGCGCGGCCACCCGACTCATCCGATGAGATAGGGAATGTTCTCGACCAGCTGATGCATGAAACCCGTGATCTGCCGCAACATCCACGGCCCCGCGGTCATCATGACCACGGCGACGACCATCAGCTTGGGCACGAAGCTCAGCGTCATCTCGTTGATCTGCGTCGCTGCCTGGAACATGGCGATCAGCAGACCCACGGCCAGCGAAGCGAGCAGGATCGGCGCCGCAAGCAACATCGTGACTTCCATCGCCTGCCGACCGACCGTGACCACTGTATCTGCATCCATGTGCGCCCCCTAAACGTAAAAGCTCGTTGCCAGCGTACCCAGCACCAGCGCCCAGCCGTCGACCAGCACGAACAGCATGATCTTGAACGGCAGTGAGATGATCAGCGGCGACAGCATCATCATGCCCATCGACATGAGTACACTGGCGACCACGAGGTCGATGACCAGAAATGGAATGAACAACAGGAAACCGATCTGGAAAGCGGTCTTGAGCTCACTGGTCGCGAACGCGGGCATCAGCAGGCTGAAAGGCACATCGGCTTCACGTTCGAACTCTTCCTGTCCCGAGATGCGGGCGAACAGCGCAAGGTCGTCATCGCGTGTCTGCGCCAGCATGAACTCGCGCACCGGCACCCGCGCAGCCTCGAGTGCAGCATTCGCCGTGATCTTGTCTTCGAGGTACGGCCCGAGCGCGGTCTCGTAGACCTCGGTCAGCACCGGGCTCATGATGAAGAAGGTCAGGAACAGCGCGAGCCCGATCAGGATCTGGTTGGACGGTGTCTGTGCCGTCCCCAGCGCCTGACGCAGGATCGACAGCACGATCACGATGCGCGTGAACGACGTCATCAGGATCAGGGCCGCTGGCAGCATGCTCAGGGCCGTCATGAGCAGCAGAATCTGGATCGACAGCGTATATGTCTGCTCTCCGCCCTGCCCTGGCGTCACCGTCAAGGCATCGACGCCGGGAGCCGCCGCGACCAGCGGGCTACCCACCATCAGCAGCAGGACCCACAACAGCCTCATGTCGACGCCTCCCGTTCCAGGGTCGCATTGCCGAGCTGTGCGGCGAAGTCATCCACGCCGTCGGACGGGCCGAGATCGAGCAAAGTCTGCACCCGCCCTGGGGCCACGCCGACCAGCAGGCGACGCCCCTCGACCGACAGCAGCACGGCTTTCTCGCGCGCGCCGAGTGACACGCCACCGAGCACTTGAACCTGGCCGCGCCCCATGCCGGGTACACGCGCATAGCGTTTTGCCAGCCACGCCACGCCGAGCATCACGGCGATGACGACGATGAGTCCCCCCAGGGTCTCCATGATATTGACGCCACTCAGCGGCGACTCGAAGCGAGCCGCTGGCGTCGCCTCGGCGGCGACGGCCTCGGCCATCGCGATCAGTACGGCGGCGATCGTGGCGGCAATACGCATGGGTCGGATACCTGGGTTCACGGACACGGTCGGTTGTCGCAGCGGACGCGCGCAGATCAGGCGCCGAGCTTTTTTACGCGGTCGGATGGACTGACGATGTCCGTCAGTCGGATGCCGAACTTCTCGTTCACCACGACGACCTCGCCCTGCGCGATCAACGTGCCGTTCACCAGCACATCCATCGGTTCACCAGCCAGGCGGTCGAGTTCCACGACCGAACCCTGGTTGAGTTGCAACAGGTTGCGGATGTTGATGCGCGTGCGGCCGATCTCCATGGCAATCGTCACCGGTACATCGAGAATCGCGTCGATCTTCACATCGCCGCCGTTCCTGCCCCCGCTGTCGGGATGCAGCTCCTCGAAATGGGCGGCTGCGGTACCGTCGCCGCCATCAGCGTCCTGCTCTTCCAACGCCGCGGCCCACTCGTCAGCCAAGGCTTCGTCAGCGCTCTTCTGATTGTCAGTCATGATTCATCCCGCCTGTTCAGGCCTGTTTTTCCGACACCACCATCTCGGTACCTTTCTTGTCATGCGGCAAATGCATCAGCTCGTGGAGCTGGCGCGTGCTCGCACGCTCGATCCATTCCGAAACCTTGATGGCGTAACTGTTGTTGTGCACGCCGAGCTGCCCGCGGAAGACCGGAAGGTTCTCCGCACGCACCTCGACTTCATGTTGGACTTCCAGTGGTATCACGTCGCCCACCTGCAGGTTGGCGATTTCGCGCAGCGGCAGCGTCGCCGTGCCCAGTACGCTGCTCAATTCGACGCTCGCGCCCATCACCTCTTCGCGCATGGCCAGTTCCCAGCGTTCATCGCGCTCACCACGATCGCTCTGCACGCCGGCATCGAGCAGGTCGCGGATCGGCTCGAGCATGGCGTAAGGCATGCAAATGTAGAAATCCCCGCCGCCGGACTCGAGATCGACGTTGAACGTCGTCACCACGACGACTTCCGACGGTGAAACGATGTTGGCGAACTGCGGGTTGACCTCGGAGTTCAGATAATCGAAATCGATGTCGAGCACCGGATGCCACGACAGCTTCAGATCGCTGTACGCCATGCGCAGCAGGATCTGCACGACGCGCAATTCGGTCGGCGTGAAATCGCGGCCTTCGATCTTGGTGTGGAAACGGCCGGTGCCACCGAAGAAGCTGTCGACGACGCTGAACACCAGTTTGGGACCGAGCACGAACAGCGACTTGCCGCGCAGCGGTGACACCTTGGTGATGTTGAGGCTGGTCGGCACGAACAGGCTGTGCACGAACTCGGAAAATTTGAGCATCTGTACGCCCGACACCGAGATGTCGGCGCTGCGACGCAGCATGTTGAACAGGCTGGTACGGAAGTAGCGCGCGAAACGCTCGTTGATCATCTCCAGCGTCGGCAGACGTCCGCGAACGATGCGGTCCTGGCTGGCGAAGTCGTAGTTGCGTGCCTCGCCGTTATCGAGGGATTCGTCGCCCCCCGTTTCGACGTCGCCACTGTCGACGCCGTGCAACAGCGCGTCGATTTCGTCCTGGGAAAGGAGATCTGATCCAGACATGGTTATTGCAACACGAACTGAGTGAAGTACACGCCCTTGATCTCGCCGGGCTCCTTGAGCTCTTTGAGCTTTTCCGCCAGCAGATCCGTGACCCCCTGCTGCAGCGCCTGCTTGCCCTCAAGCGTCAGCAGCACGTCCGCCTCCTGCTGCTCGAGCAGATTGATCAGGTGGTGTCGGACCATGGGGTCGTTGGTCTTGAGCGTGTCGACGACACTCGGTGTCTGCGTCATGATCTCGATGGCGATCTGCAGCATGCGTGCACGGCCACCGGGCGGTAGGTTGACGACGAATACCGGATCGAAGCGGTGATACTGTGGGTCGGCCAGCTCGGCCACCTCAGCTTCGGGCTCTTTGCCCTCGGCATCCGCCACCTCCTCGTCGTCACCGCCGAGCAGGAAGAACGCCGCGCCGCCGCCCCCGAGCAACAGCACGAGCGCGATCGCGATGATGATGATCAGCTTCTTCTTGCCGCCACCGCCACCTTCGGCGGTGATGTCTTTGTCGTCTGCCATTGCGTCCCAAACCCGTGTTATACGGCGCGTCAAAACACGCCCAAGATCGGCCTGACCGCAAGTTTGCAATCCCTGTGCCACCACCCGTTGAGAATTTTTCCCCTTATTTTTCCGATAGTTGGAAACGCGCAATCAGCAAGTGTCGACAGTTTGACGACTGCGGAAGATTGGCACCGGCATTATTCCGCCGCAAAGCGGACGGTCAGGGTTCCGTATCACAGGACGCGCGGGAGGGCGGGTGTCAGCGCCTCAGCACAGCCAGCCAGCGCCAGAAACTGAGCAGACTGGCCAGCGACGCAGCGACGTAGGTCCAGGCCGCAGCACGCAGTATCGAACGCGCTGCCGGAACCTGGTGCGGTTCGAGGTAACCGGCTTCGAGTACCGGCAGAGCCTTGGCGAAACTGGCATCGAGTTCGACCGGCAGGGTGACGAGTTGCACGACGACACCGAACCCCATAACCAGGAACGCGCCCAGCATCATGAGCAGACCGGGGGACGGCGCACGTGACAGCAGCGCCAACAACGGCGCCGCGAACAGCAGGAACGAACCGATGCGCGATGCCCACACGGCATACTGCGCCAGCTGCGTGCGCAGCGTAAACAATCGCTCCTGCCGCGCATGCTGCAACGCATGGCCACACTCGTGTGCCGCGACCGTGATCGCCGTCAGGGTGCGTCCGTCGAACTTGTCGGTCGTCAGACGCACGCATTGCGCCTGCGGATCGTAGTGGTCACCGAGTTCCGTGGATTCGACGCCGACGTGGTCGAGACCGAAACGTTTGAGCAAGTGGCGCGCCAGTTCGGCGCCGGTACCGGGGAAATTGGCTTCCGGCAGCCGGTTGTGCCGCGCGAGTACGCGTTGCACCCAAACCTGCGGCAGGTACACGGCCAGCAACACGATCACCAGCAACAACGCGTAGACCATTCACTCGTCCAGGATGCCCGCCGCTTCACGCTGACCGCGCGCCTCATCGACATAGGCGAGCAACCAGGCACCGGCGACGAACAGTATCAGCACACTGAAGATTCCGAGCCGTGAACTCCCACTGAGCACGGCCACCCAGCCGACGAGCAGCGGCCCGATGACCGCGGCAAATTTACCCATCATGTTATAGAGACCAAACAAGCGGCCCGCATGTTCCGCGGGAATCAGTCGCGCGAACATCGCCCGGCTCATCGCCTGCACCCCGCCCTGCACCAGGCCGATCGCGACCGCGAGGCCATAGAACTCCCAGCTCTGCGACATGCGCGCGGCCCAGAACACGACGAGCACGTAGACGGCGAGCGCGAGCCACAGGGCACGTTTGGCACCGATGCGATCGCCGACGCGCCCGAACACCAGCGCCGCCGGGAATCCGACGACCTGCGTCAGCAACAACGCCGTGAGCAGGGTTTCTGCCGCGAACCCGAGCGACAGGCCGTAATCGACGGCCATGCGCACGATCGTGTCGACGCCATCGATATAGCACCAATAGGCGACGAGGAACACGAACGCCATGCGCAGCGTGCGCAGCAGGCGCCAGGTGGTGCGGAACTCCTGCCACGCGACGCGCAAGCCCCGTGGTCCCGCCGCATCGGCGTGTGGTGCAGACTCTTTCACGAACAACGCCACCGGGATCGAGAACAGCGCCCACCAGACAGCCACCATGAGGAACGCGGCACGCACGGCCGCCGCCTTGTCCTCGAATCCAAAGCCGTCCGGGTTGCTGACCATCAGGACGTTGACCGCGAACAGCAGCCCGCCACCCAGGTAACCCATGGCATAGCCAAGTGCCGATATACGCTCGAACTCGTCGCGCGCAGCGACATCGATGAGCAGCGCATCATAGGTTACGTTGCCACCCGCAAAGCCGATCACGCCGAACACGTACAGTGCCGCCGCCAACCCCCACTGTCCCTCGGCCACCAGGAACAGGCCGCCACTCATGAGCGCGCCGAGCATGGCCAGCAACAGCAGTAGACGCTTCTTGCTGCCGCTGCGGTCGGCGACGACCCCGAGCACGGGGGCGAGCAACACCACGAGCAGCGAGGCCACCGCATTGGTCGTGCCAAGGCGCACAGTACTTTCCGTGGCCGACATGCCCGACGCCCAGTACGACTTGAAGAACACCGGGAAAAAGCCCGCCATGACGGTGGTCGCGAATGCCGAGTTGGCCCAGTCGTACATGGCCCATGACCATTGCGCACGCCGGCGCTGTCGCGCGTCCGACGTCAAGTCTTGATGCCCACGCCGCGCGACAACAGCCACATCGCGAATGCGCCCAGCGCGACGATGAAGCCGATGATGATGAGAAAAGCCTGCCACAGCGCGATGTCACTGAATCCAAGCAGGCCATAGCGGAACGCGTTGACCATGTACAGCACCGGGTTCACCAGCGACACGGTCTGCCAGAACGGCGGCAGCATGCTGATCGAGTAGAACACGCCACCGAGATAGGTCAACGGTGTCAGCACGAAGGTCGGCACGATCGATATGTCGTCGAAACTGTTCGCGTAGACCGCATTGATGAAGCCGGCGGTCGCGAACAGCACGGAGGTCAGCACGAACACCGCAAACGTCACGGCGTAACTGTGCACCTCGAGGTCGCTGAACAACAGCGAGACCAGTGTGACCGTGATACCGACGACGACACCGCGCGCCACGCCACCCGCAACATACCCCGCAAGGATGATGAAATTGGGCAACGGCGCGATCAGCAATTCCTCGATATTGTGCTGGAACTTGCTGCTGTAGAAACTCGACACCACGTTGGCATAGCTGTTCGAGATCACCGACATGAGGATCAGACCGGGTACGATGAAGTCGATATAGCGATACCCCTCCATGTCGCCGATCTGCGATCCGATGAGTTTGCCGAAGATCACGAAATACAGCGCCATGGTGATCGCCGGCGGCAGCACCGTCTGCACCCAGATGCGCACGAAGCGCAGGATCTCCTTGGTCAGGATGGTCTTGAACGCGACCCAGTAGATACCCGTGCGATTCACGACACATCCTCACGAGCGACCGCACCGTTGCGCACCATGTCGATGAACAGCTGCTCGAGCCGGTTCTGTTTGTTGCGCAGGCTCAGCACCTCGATACCCCGCTCCGTCAACGCTGCGAGCAGTCGTGCCACACCGACGTCGCGTGTGATGCAGGCCTCCAGTGTGGTGCTGTCGAGCAAGCGGATAGCGAAACCCTCGATCGCATCGAGCGAATCGATCTCGTCACGCACGTCGAGCACGTAGGTCTCGCTGTGCAGGCGGCGCAGCAACTCGTTCATGCGCGCCCGCTCGGCGATGCGCCCTTTGTTGATGATCGCGATGTTGCGGCACAGGCTCTCGGCCTCTTCGAGATAATGCGTGGTGAGGATGATCGTGGTGCCTTCAGCATTGGTCTGACGCAGGAACTCCCACATCGAACGCCGAATCTCGATATCGACACCGGCGGTCGGCTCGTCGAGGATCAACAGTCGCGGCCGGTGCACGAGCGCACGCGCGATCATGAGCCGGCGTTTCATGCCGCCCGAGAGTTCGCGCGCCTGCACATGGCGCTTATCCCACAGATCGAGCTGGCGCAACGACGCCTCGGCACGCGCATAGCCCTCGTGACGCGGGATGCCGTAATAGCCCGCCTGGTTGACGACGATCTCCACCACCGGTTCGAACTGGTTGAAGTTGAACTCCTGCGGCACGAGTCCGATGCACGCCTTGACGGCGGCGGGATCGCGGTCGAGATCGTGACCGAACACTTCCACGCGGCCGCCGGTCTTGTTGACCAATGAACTGACGATACCGATGGCGGTCGACTTGCCAGCGCCGTTCGGGCCCAACAAGGCGAAGAAATCACCTTCGTCGACATCGAGATCGATACCGCACAGGGCTTCGTGTCCGTTGCGGTAGACCTTGCGCAGATTGTGCAGCGACAGCGCCTTCATCGCCCGGGTTCTCAAGTGGGGGGCGCCCATTCTAAACTAGTGCGGTACATCGACGCAGGCCGGCACGGCAACGCCTCGCGACGAATACGCAGATCGCGTTCGAGGATCACCGCGCAGGGCACGCGCGTTCGGCGCACGCGCAATGATCGCGACGTCAGTCGCGCAGTTCGCTGCGATCGCGGTACTGCGCCAACACCTCGGGGTTGAGCAATGCCTCGGTATTGGCGACGGGTCGACCCTCGACCGTGTCGCGTACGGCGAGTTCGGAGAGCTTGCCACTGCGCGTGCGCGGAATGTCGGTGACCTGGACGATGCGTGCCGGGACGTGGCGCGGACTGGCGTTTTCACGCAGCGTGTCGCGGATCTCCTTGCTCAGCGACTCATCCAACCGCAA
Organism: Gammaproteobacteria bacterium; assembly: GCA_020445205.1. Classification (GTDB taxonomy): domain Bacteria; phylum Pseudomonadota; class Gammaproteobacteria; order Chromatiales; family Chromatiaceae; genus Thiosocius. Next base: position 3,049 of record JAGRHA010000095.1, on the reverse strand, counting down.
CCCGTCGCGCAACACGACGAACAGGACCACGCGCACATCATCGCCCCAGCGCTGTCCGATGCAGACGCTTTCCTGGATCTGCGGCAGACGCTCGACCTGGCGGTAGATCTCGGCAGTGCCGATGCGCACGCCACCCGGATTGAGCACGGCATCGGATCGGCCTTCGATGATTAGACCGCCGTCGTCGGTGAGCACGGTGAAATCACCGTGCGTCCACACGCCGGGAAAACGCTCGAAATAGGCGGCGTGATAGCGGCTGCCGTCGGCGTCGTCCCAGAATCCGACAGGCATGCTGGGGAACGGGCGGGTACAGACGAGCTCGCCGGGCACATTACGTACGCTGTGGCCCTGGGCGTCGAACACATCCACCGCCATCCCCAGACCGCGGCACTGCAACTGCCCACGCCGTACCGGCAGCAGCGGACTGCCGAGTGCGAAGCACGATACGATATCGGTACCACCCGAGATCGAACACAGCTGCGCCCCGGGTCGGATGTCGCGCAACACGTAGTCGAAAGACTCCGGTGCGAGTGGCGACCCCGTCGACAGAACGAGCCGCAGGTCATCCAGCCCCCACTGCTGCGCGACCCGCACCCCGGCCTTCTCCGACGCCGACAGATATTTGGCGCTGGTACCGAACACGGTTACGCCGAGGTCGTCGGCCATCTCCCACAGGCTGTCGGCCTGCGGATGAAACGGATTGCCGTCGAACAGCACCAGCGTCGCGCCGCTGGCGAGCGCCGAGACCAGCCAGTTCCACATCATCCAGCCACAGGTGGTGAAATAGAACACGCGATCGTCACGCTGGATATCACAATGCAAGCGGTGTTCCTTGAGGTGCTGCAGCAGGCTGCCACCCGCACCGTGCACGATGCACTTCGGCTTTCCCGTGGTGCCCGATGAAAACAGGATGTAGAGCGGATGATCGAAAGGCAGCGGTACGAAGTCCGGCGGTGCATCCGCGGTGGCCACGAGTCCACCCCAGTCGAGCGCACCCGGGATGTCCCCCGTGCCCTGCCAGGCGATCTGCACGCATACGGTTTCTGCCGCCAACGCTGCACGCACTTCACCGACCTTGCCGCGAATGTCGATGCGCTTGCCCTTGAAGCGATAGCCATCGGCGGCGATCAGCAGCTTCGGTGTGATCTGGCCGAAACGGTCGATGATGCCCTGCGCACCGAAATCCGGCGAGCATGACGACCAGATCGCCCCGATCCACGCGCTCGCGAGCAGACCGACGACGGCCTCCGGGATGTTCGGCACGATGGCCGCGACACGATCACCTTCAGAGACGCCCAGGCGCCGCATCGCCGCCGCCATGGCACCGGCCTGACGATACAGCCAGGCATAACTCAGGTGACGTTCACGGCCGTCTTCACCGCGGAATACGAGCGCCGTGTGGGCGTCACGATGACGCAACAGGTTCTCGGCGTAATTGAGCCTCGCGCCGACGAACCAGCGAGCCCCGGGCATGGCATAAGCATCCTGCAACACCGTATCGCAGCCGTCACTCGCAACGACGCCGGCGAAGTCCCACAGCAAAGACCAGAACGCCGCTGGCTGATCGATCGACCAGCACCACAAGGCATCGTAATCGGTGAGTGCCAGACCATGGCGATCGTTGGCCGCACGCATGAATGCCGCCATCTGACACTGCCGACGCAGCATCTCGGTAGGTTGCCACACGATCGGCGCTGCAGTGGTTGGGTTAACGCTCGACATTGGCCTATTCTGGTCCGGGTAGAGCAAACAATAGACAAGCCGGCCGTGCAACCCAAGGAGGAGACGATGATCCCAGTGCAACCCCGTTCGCCCGAGGTCTACCTCAACCTCAACATCCGCGGTATGGGTCCCTCGGCGACGCTGGCGATCAACGAACGTTCGCGACAGCTGCAGGACGCCGGCCGCAGCGTGTGCCGGCTCGGGCTGGGCCAGTCACCGTTTCCGGTCCCGGCACATGTCCGCGACGCCCTTGCGCGTAACGCACACCAAAAGGACTACCTGGCCGTGAAAGGGCTGCCGCAGCTGCGCCAGGCGATCTGCGACTGGGTGCGACGAACCGAGGGGCTCGAGTACGCACCTGCCAACGTGTTGGTCGGCCCCGGCACCAAGGAACTGATGTTTCTCGTGCAGCTCGTGTACTACGGCGATCTCGTCATCCCGACCCCGTCGTGGGTGTCGTACGCGCCGCAAGCGAGCATCATCGGTCGGCCGATCAAGTGGTTGCGCACGCGCCCCGACACCGGTCTCGGCGTCGAACCCGACGCCCTCGAAGAGCTGTGTGCACAGGACCCGGATCGGCCGCGCCTGCTGATTCTCAATACACCGAGCAATCCCACGGGACTCGCCTACACGCCGGAACAGCTGCAGGCGCTCGCCGAGGTACTGCGCAAGTACCGCGTACTGGCGTTGTCGGACGAGATCTACAGCGGCACGCACTTCACGGGCGAACACGTCTCGCTGGCGCGTTACTATCCTGAAGGCACGATCATCAGCAACGGCCTGAGCAAATGGTGCGGCGCCGGGGGCTGGCGGCTCGGCTTCTTCGTCTTTCCGCAGACGCTGGCCTGGCTCGCCGACGCCATGGCCGCCGTCGCCAGCGAAACCTTCACCTCGACCAGCGCACCGCTGCAGTACGCCGCACTGAGTGCTTTCGACGATTGCGCCGAGATGCAGGAGTATCTCGACAAAAGCCGCCGCATCCTCGCCGAGCTCGCCGCGCATGCCTACCGCACGCTCAGCGACGCCGGCGCCGTACTCAATCCGGCGTCCGGCGGGTTCTACCTTTTTCCGCGCTTCGAAGCCCACCGCGCAGGACTCGAGGCTCGCGGAATCGCCGACGGCGAAACCCTGTGTGAACGCATGCTCGAAGAGATCGGCGTCGCGACCCTGCCCGGCAGCAGTTTTGGCCGCCCCGTTTCTGAACTGTCGCTGCGCCTCGCCTACGTCGACTTCGACGGTGAAGCGGCGCTGGAGCATGCACGTTCGGCGACCGTCGACGAGGCCTTCGTGCGCCGCCATTGCCCGCGAGTGACCGAAGGCATCGAGC
>JAGRHA010000094.1 GCA_020445205.1 Gammaproteobacteria bacterium | reverse complement strand
GATGCGGCGTGCCGATGCCTGGGTGTGGGAATCGGATGTCGTCGAGCATCGCCTGCGCACCGTGTTGCAGTACCGGCCGTTGTCGGCCATGTACGAACTGCGCGACCTCGAAGGTGCACGGCGCTACTCGTTCGCGACGCGCGACGCCGCGCTCAACACGCTCGGCCGCATCGTCGGTATGCCCATCATCGGACGCGATGCACTCGATCTCGACGAGGACTACCTGGTACGTCTGAACGTGCGCCTGGATATCGAGGCGCTACCCATCCCGATGCGCCCGGCTGCTTATCTCAAGCGTGACTGGCGCATTGCCAGTGATCCCTGGGAATGGCGGCTGCGTCCGTGAGCTGACATGAAAGGCCGCCGCTTCGACACTCTCGCCGCGGTCATGCTGGTCGTGCTGCTGCTCGCGGCGCTGCACATGATCAGTGCCGCCGTGCAGCGCTCGGAGGATCTCGGCCAGTGGTTCATGCCGCTGTTGTTGTTCAGCGTCGTCGGCCTGGTGCTGCTGTTCGTGCTGGTCGGCTGGAACTTGTGGCAGTTACTGCGTGACTACCGACGGCGTGTCGCGGGTTCGCGACTCAGTGCCCGTCTGTCGGTGATGTTCCTGGTGCTGGCATTGTTGCCGGTCAGTGTCGTGTACTTCTACTCCATGCGTTTCCTGTCGAGCGGCATCGACAGTTGGTTCGACCTGCAGGTCGACAGCGCGATGGAGGACGCGCTGACACTGAGCAAGCTGTCACTCGACCTGCACAAGCGTGAGCGCCTCAAGCTCACCGAGAACCTTTTGGCGACCATCGAAGACACCTCGCAGACGGCCATTGCACTCAACATAAGCAGCCTGCGCATCAGCTCCGGTGCCGTCGAGATGGCGCTGTTCTCGGTGCAGGGCAAGTTGCTCGCGCTGAGTCACGTGAATCCCGAAGTGTTGCTGCCGACGCCGCCGGACAGCGGCATGGTGCAACAGGCCGTGGGTGGGCAGGACTACGTCGGTGTCGCCAGCGGGTCCGATGGGCGTTTGCTGGTGCGCTGCCTGGTACGTGACCGGCGTGAACGCGGCATCGTGTTGCAGGCGCTGTATCCCGTACCGGAATCGCTCAGTGATCTCAGTGGCAACGTGCAGAAGGCATACGAGACCTATCGCACACGTGCCTACATGCGCTCGCAGATCAAATTCACCTTCGCCCTGAGTCTGTCGATGGTGCTGCTGCTGGGGCTGTTCGCCGCGGCCTGGGGAGCGGTGTTTACGGCGCGCCGTTTGGTGCAGCCGATCAGCGACATCGCCGAAGGCACGCGTGCCGTCGCCGAGGGCGACTACGACAAGCAGCTGCCGCTGCCCAGGGTGGAGGACGAGCTCGGCTTCCTGGTGTCGTCGTTCAACGCCATGACGCGCCGCATCGCGCGCGCGCGCGACGCACTGGAGAAGAGTCGGCGCGAGCTGCTGACACAGCACAATTACCTGGAGACCGTGCTCGGCGGCCTGTCGACCGGCGTCATGGCCGTCGATGCCGAAGGCCGGGTGCAGACCGCCAATCGCGCCGCCGACCAGATCCTCGGCCTCGATGTCAGCGGTCTCGAATCACAGCCATTGCAGGCGCTCGGTGAACGCAACGAAGCGCTCAAACCCTTCGTCGAGCGCGTGCTCGAGGGGCTCGCCAAGGGTGTGCGCGAGGGGCGTGCCGAGATCACGCTGTACCGGGGTGGCGGTCGACAGGTGCTGTTGTGCCGGCATTCGCCGCTCGAGGTCGGTGCCGGCGCAGCGCCGGGTCATGTGCTGGTTTTCGACGATGTCACCGAGTTGCTCAAGGCACAGCGTGATGCGGCATGGGGCGAGGTTGCGCGCCGCCTGGCGCACGAAATCAAGAACCCCCTGACGCCGATCCAGTTGTCCGCCGAGCGGCTGCGCCACAAGTATCTCGGCAAGTTGCCGGCCGACGATGCCCGGGTGTTGGACCGTGCTACGCACACCATCGTGCAGCAGGTCGAGGCAATGAAGACCATGGTCAACGATTTCTCGGACTACGCGAAGCCGACGCGGCTCAATATCGAACCGTTGCAGATCGACCGCCTGTTGGGCGAGGTGCTTGCGTTGTACGAGGGTGGCACGCAGCATGTGACACTGACCGCAGGTGCACCGGACCTGACCATCGAGGCCGACCCCGTGCGCCTGCGCCAGGTCATGCACAACCTGATCAAGAATGCACTCGAAGCGAGCGGCGAGCGCGGTAGCGTGAACGTGAGCAGCCAGGTCGGTGAAGAAGAGGGGAGTCGGTTCGTGGAGATCGCCGTGAGCGACAATGGCCCGGGTTTCGATCCGGAACTCATCCAACAGGTGTTCGAGCCTTATGTCACCAGCAAGACCAAGGGCACCGGCCTCGGCCTGGCGATCGTCAAACGCATCGTCGTCGAACATGGTGGCCTGGTCCTGGCGGAGAACCTCGCCGGTGGCGGTGGCCGCGTGGTGATGCGACTGCCGGCTCGCGCCGCGCACGCCGCGGGTGCCGGCGACGACGCGCAGGCGGCAAACGTGGGAGGTGGCCGGTGAGCGCGCCGCGCATCCTGGTGGTTGATGACGAACCCGATATCCGCGAATCGGTACGCGACATCCTCGAAGACGAGAACTACCGCGTGGTCACGGCCGAGAACGCCGTCGCCGCACGTCAGGCTCTGCGCGATGGGCGACCGGAGCTGATTCTGCTCGATATCTGGATGCCTGACGTCGACGGCATCAGCCTGCTCAAGGAGTGGGCCGAAGGACGTGGGT
>JAGRHA010000093.1 GCA_020445205.1 Gammaproteobacteria bacterium | reverse complement strand
GAACCTGGGCGAGTTCGCCTGGTCTATCGAGAACCTGCTTAACAGGGTCATCGATGGTACCGTCGCGACGTCGCCAGACGTGCTCGGCGTACTCGATGAAGCCGGCAAGGTTCTGCCGACGCTGGTCGAAGAGAGCCGTGACATCGGTGCCGCGGGTAGCGATGTCAGTGAGCTGTCCGGGCGTGCGTTTGCATTGGCTGGCCTCACGCCGCCGGCTGCAGCGCCAACACCAATCGCCACCCCCGAGCCCGCGTCAGAGCCCGTCATCGCCGAAGAGACGGCAGAATCCCCCATCGTGGATGCCGTCGTCGAGCCGCCGCCGGCGGACCAGCCTATCCCGCTACAACTCGATGAAGTCGATGAGCCGTCGCCCGAGTCCACGACGGAGCCACTCGAGCTCGAACCCTTGTCGATCGATGCCTACCGCGAACCCGGCGACGAGAGCCTGTTGCTCGACAGCGTGATGCAGGCACCGGTCAAAGCGACGCCACCCGCCGGCGATCAGCCGGTTGCGCACGGCCCCGACGAGTCGATCCTGACCGCGGTCGAGGTGCAGGACTCGGAATTCGCCGAACACGATGGTATGTCCTCGGGTTCGGGTGACACGAGCCTGAATGCCGTATTCCTCAACGAGGCGAAGGGACATCTCGACGTTCTCGACGATTTCGTGCGCAAGTGTGCCGACGTGCCGGGTGGGTGCCTCATGGAGGCCGGGGTGCGGCGGGCGATGCACACACTGTGTGGCAGTGCGCGTACCGCTGGCGTGGCGTCGATTGCCGAACTTGCGGGTTCGCTGGAGACCTTCACCGAAACACTGCAGAACCTGCAGCGCGTGACGGATGGTCGGGCGCTCGACCTGTTGAACCGCGCGCATCGTACCCTGGCGCAGCTTGCTGCGGCCGTGGACGAGGGGCACCCCGAGCCAGCCGGCTGGGCGTCTTTGCGCGATGAAGTACTGCATGAAACCGAGGGCTTGTCCGAGGTTCAGCCCGAGATCGGCAGCGACGTCGATGACGACGATGCGCCGGACCCCGAGTTGCTCGAAGTCTTTCTCGACGAAGCCAAGGAACTGCTCGAAACGCTCGAAGCGGAGATGGCGGCATGGGAAGCGGCCAACGACGATCAGTCCGTGGCGCGACTGCAGCGCAATCTGCATACCATGAAGGGCGGTGCGCGGCTTGCGGGTGTCGGTGGTGTCGGTGATCTGAGCCACGCGCTCGAATCGGTGTTCGAGAGTGTGGTCGAGCGGCGCATTGCGAGCGAACCCAAGCTCAAGCAACTGGTACGGCACGCGACGGACACGCTGGCGCAAGATATCGAGTATCTGGTCAGTGGTCAGTTGCCGGGTGGGCATCCGCTCATGGTCGATCGGCTCGAAGCCGCCGCGCATGGCCGGGAATGGGACGAGGTCGGCGTCGACGAGACGGCGCTGGATGCCGAATCGGCGTTTGCCGCATCGTCGCTGATGGGTGGCGAAGCCGAACCCATGGCTGTCGACGACACCGTGGTGGCATTCCCTGCGCCCGTCGATGAACCCGCCGAAGCCGAGGCGGAGGACGTCGAGCCTGCGCCGATAGATGAACCGGAATTGGTGGCAGAGGCCGTCAGCGACCAGCTTGACGAAGACGAAGACGAAGAACAAGGCGCAAGCGCATCGATTCAGCAGGTCGAGGCAGAGACCGAAGCCGAGCAGTCGATTGAAACCGAGCAGGCGGCGCAGTTCGACACCGAGCCGTTGTCCGCCAATTCGGAATCACTCGTGACGTTCGACGCCGACGAGTCGTTCCAGGCCGACGACATCGATGATCTGCACGACTCTGCATTGCTCACCGACTCGCAGCTGATGACGGACTCGGAGCTGCTCGAGGATTCCAGTTTCCTCGTCATCGGTTCGCCCGCCGGTGGCCCCGGGGCGGGTGAGGGTACGGTGGTGCAATTCCCGGGTGGCGAAGCACTGGCCGAAGAGGATGGCTTTGTTCCGCGCAAACCTTTGCCCGACGAAGTCACCGAGCCATCGACGGGCGGCGAACGCGTGCGTGTCGCCTCGGACGTACTCGACCAGATGGTCAACAATGCCGGTGAGGTCAGCATCTACCGCGCGCGCATCGAGCAGCAGAACAGCAGCTTTGCCTTCAACCTCGGGGAATTGCAGCAGACCATCGATCGTCTGCGTGGCCAGCTGCGTAACCTGGAGCTCGAGACCGAGGCCCAGATCCTCTCGCGGCATGAGCGCGATACCGATTCGCGCGCCGATTTCGATCCGCTCGAACTCGACCGCTACTCGACCATCCAGCAATTGTCGCGTGCGCTGTCCGAGACCGTCGAGGACTTGTCGAACCTCGGCCGCTCACTCAATGACCTGAGCCGTGACACCGATACCCTGCTGCTGCAGCAGGCGCGGGTGACGACGGATCTGCAGGATGGCCTGCTGCGTACCCGCATGGTGCGCTTTGGCAGCCGTGTCGCGCGGCTCGAACGCGTCGTCCGCCAGACCGCACACAGCGTCGCCAAGCGTGCCAGCCTGAAGGTGGAAGGCGGCGACCAGGACATGGATCGCGCCATTCTCGAACGCATGATGGGGCCGCTCGAGCACCTGCTTCGTAACGCCGTATCGCATGGCATCGAAGATCCCGATACGCGTGTCGCCAAGGGCAAGAATGCTGTCGGTTCCATCACCCTGCAACTCGCACGTGAAGGCACGGATGTGCTGTTGAGCCTGGCGGATGATGGTGCCGGCCTCGATCGCCAACGTATCCGTGACAAGGCCATCGACCGCGGCATGCTCGACGCCGATGCCGATATCGGTGACGACGAGCTGTATCAGCTTATTCTGCAACCGGGGTTCTCGACGGCAGAGGAGCTGTCGCAGGTGTCGGGGCGCGGCGTCGGCATGGACGTGGTGCTGAGCGAGGTGAAGCAGCTCGGTGGTGCGCTGGAAATCGCCTCGGATGCGGGGCATGGCACGCGCTTCACGATTCGGCTGCCCTTCACCCTGGCGATCACCGATGCGCTGTTGGTCAAGGTCGGCGAAGACTTCTACGCGGTACCCCACAGCACGATGGACGGTGTCGCGCGGATTGCCGTCGACGATCTGCGCGCGATCTATGCAGGTCAGCAGGACGTATACAACTACGGCGGTCGCGACTACACCGTGAGGTATCTCGGTAGCACGCTGGGCTCGGCGGCGGCGAACATCGCCGAGGGCGTGCGTTGGGTGCCGATGCTTCTCGTGCGCTCCGGTGAACACCGTATCGCCTTCCAGGTCGACGGCTTGCTCGGCAACCGCCAGATCGTCGTCAAGTCGATCGGCGTGCAGTTGAGCGGCGTACGCTGGTTCACCGGCGGAACGATTCTCGCAGACGGGCAGATCGCGCTCATCCTCGACGTAAATGCCCTGGTGCGTATGGACGTGACCAACGTTCCAGTGCAGCGGATGGAAAGCTCTCAGCCGCTCACCAAGGGTGTCTCGGTCATGGTCGTCGACGATTCGATCACCGTGCGTAAGGTCACCAGTCGCCTGCTCGAGCGTCACAACATGCAGGTCGTCACGGCGAAGGATGGCGTGGATGCGGTCACTGTGCTGCAGGAACACCATCCCGATGTCATGCTGCTCGACATCGAGATGCCACGCATGGATGGCTACGAGCTCGCGCGGCACATGCGGTCGACACCGGAGCTCGCCGATATACCGATTATCATGATCACCTCGCGCACGGGCGACAAGCACCGCAACCGTGCGTTCGAGCTCGGCGTGAAGCGCTATCTCGGCAAGCCTTACCAGGAGGCCGAGTTGCTCGAGAACATCTATACCGTGCTTGCGGAAACGTCGTTGTGAGTGCGTCAGGCGCCGAAGTCCGTTGCATGCTGATCCCGATGCGCGAAGGGCGTTTGCTGATGCCCAGCGCATCCGTCGCCGAAGTCATCGGTTTCCGTACACCGGACCCGATCGCGGAGGGGCCGTTGTGGTTGCTGGGTACCGTGTCCTGGCATCAGCGCGATATACCGGTCATCGATTTCGAACGCCTCATGGGTCGGGCGCAGACCAGCGCCGGTATTCGTCAGCGTATCGCCGTTTGCTACGCCATCGGCACCGATCTGACGTCACCGCTGTTTGGTGTCGTCGCGCAGGGAATACCGCGATTGCTGCACCTGCAGACCGAGCAGGTCGAGTACGCAAGTGCGCGTTCGAGTGGTGAGCAGGCGGTGCGCATGACCCTGTCGGTTTCGGGAGAGTCGTTGACGGTGCCGGACCTTGACTACGTGCAGGCACAACTCGCCAACCGGATCGCTATCGGCTGATCATACTGCGACAGCGGGAACCCGCTGCGTAGAGGCCAATGTGTCGGGTGTCGCGATGATCGTCCCGTCAGGCCGGGTATCGGCAATCGGTCGCCATCCGCTGACGGTGGTCGGTCGCGCCGCGGGCCCGCTGCTCAGCGGAAATCACCCCACAGTGTCTGGATTGCCGCGATCGCGGCAACGGGGGCCGTCTCCGTCCGCATCACGCGTGGCCCCATGCGTACGGCTTCGAAGCCAGATGCCGTAGCGAGCGCGCGTTCGTGCTCAGTCAATCCGCCCTCGGGCCCGATCAGCAACGTGGTTTGCGTGGTCGGCGCCGGGAACGCGGCGAAACCGTTTTCCGCGGCGTGATGCAGCATGAAGCCGCCTTGCGATCGTGCAAGCCAGGTCGTGAGTTCTGTCGGCATCGACAGATCGGGCAGGATGCTGCGCCCACTTTGTTCACAGGCGCTGGCGACGATTCCCTGCCAGTGCGCGGTGCGCTGCGTGATGCGATCCCCCTTGAGTTGCACCACGGTGCGTTCGGTGATCAATGGCGTTATCGACTGTACGCCGAGCTCGACGGATTTCTGTAACGCGTAGTCCATGCGCTCACCGCGTGAGATACCGATGGCCAGATGGATCGCCAGCGAAGGCGGTGATTCGCTCGACGTGATACGCAGCAGGTGCGCGCTGCAGCCGCGCTTGTCGCAACTGAGCAGCTCGGCCTCGATATCGTTGCCGTCGCCATTGAACAAGATGAGTCGGTCGCCGGCGCGTAACCGCAGTACCTGCGTCAGATAGCGGCTGGCACGGCTATCGAGCGACACCTCGCTGCCAGTGGGCAGGGCGTGGTCGACGTAGACACGGGAGATACGCATCGTCGGCGACTGTGCGGCGTGCGCAAGCCTCAGCTCGGCGTGGACAGGCCGAGGTTGTCCCACACCGTCAGCGTCGGCCCCGCCTGATTCATGGTGTAGAAATGCAAGCCGGGTGCGCCACCTTCGAGCAACCGGGCACAGAGTGCGGTAACCACTTCGGTACCCAGTGCGGCGATGCTGGTCGTATCGTCACCATAGGCTTCGAGACGTTTGCGCAGCCAGCGCGGGATCTCCGCGCCACAGGCGTCCGAGAAACGCACCAGGTTGCTGAAATTGGTGATCGGCATGATGCCGGGCACGATCGGAATCTCGATAGCGCGCGTGCGGCACGAGTCGACGAACGCGAAGTAGGCGTCGGCATTGTAGAAGTACTGCGTGATCGCCGAGTCTGCGCCGGCTTCGGCCTTGCGTTGGAAGTTATCGAGGTCACGCGTGAAACTTGCCGCCTGCGGATGCATCTCGGGATAGGCGGCAACTTCGATGTGAAACGTGCTGCCGTGAGTCTCTCGAATCAGTTCGACCAGCTCGTTGGCATGGTTGAGATCGCCCATCGATCCCGCGCCGGCACCCGAGGGCAGGTCGCCGCGCAGCGCGACAATGCGGTGAATGCCCTGAGCAGCGTAGCGGTCGAGTATCGCGATGAGCTCGTCGCGCGTGCTACCGATGCACGAAAGATGCGGTGCGACAGCGATGTTCTGATCGCTTATCCAGTCGACGGTCGCGAAGGTGTTGCTTTGTGTCGAGCCGCCAGCGCCATAGGTCACGGAAAAGAAGGCCGGATTGCGGTGGTTGAGGGTCGTCACCGTTTGCCGCAGGTTGGCGATTCCTTTTTCCGTCTTGGGCGGGAATAGCTCGAAGCTGAATGTCTTGTCGGTCGTATTCATGTGTGATCAGCCATGCAGCGCACGCTGCGCCGTGTGCTTGTCGTGCCGCTCGCGCACAGTATCGCAGCAAGGGATAGCCACGCCACTGTAGGCACCGGAAAGATCGATAACGGAAACCTGCGGCGGTCGCGGGCGAGCTACGCACCTACGACCGCCGTTGCATCCGTCGCGGGGGTCGATCAGTAGCGGTAGTGCTCCGCTTTGTACGGACCTGCCACCGGCACGCCGATGTAGTCGGCCTGGTCCTGCGTCAACACCGTCAGTTTGGCACCGATCTTCGACAGGTGGAGGCGCGCGACCTCTTCGTCGAGTTGCTTCGGCAGCACGTAGACGCCGATCGGGTAGTCGCCGGTTTTGGTGAACAGCTCGATCTGTGCCAGCACCTGGTTGGTGAAGGAGTTCGACATCACGAAGCTCGGGTGGCCCGTCGCGCAGCCGAGGTTCACCAGGCGTCCTTCGGCCAGCATGATGATGCGCTTGCCGTCGGGGAAGATGATGTGGTCGACCTGCGGCTTGATGTTCTCCCACTCGTAGCGCTGCAGGCTCGCGATATCGATCTCGTTGTCGAAATGGCCGATGTTGCACACGATCGCCTGATCCTTCATCGCGGCCATATGGTCGTGGCGGATGATGTCCTTGTTGCCCGTTGCGGTAACGAAGATGTCGGCCATCGGCGCGGCGTCTTCCATGGTGACGACGCGATAGCCTTCCATCGCCGCCTGCAATGCACAGATCGGGTCGACTTCGGTGATCCATACGGTCGCGCCGAGTCCACGCAGCGATTGCGCCGAGCCCTTGCCGACATCACCGTAACCACAGACGACGGCGATCTTGCCGGCGACCATGACATCGGTCGCACGCTTGATGCCGTCGACCAGGGATTCGCGGCAGCCGTAGAGGTTGTCGAACTTCGACTTGGTCACCGAGTCGTTGACGTTCATGCCGGGGAACAGCAGGGCGCCGGCCTTGGCCATTTCGTACAGGCGATGGACGCCCGTGGTGGTCTCTTCGGTGACGCCTTTGATCGACTCGGCCATCTTGTTGTAGCGCTGCGGGTCTTCGGCAAGGCTGCGCTTGAGCACGCCGAGGATCACCTGCCACTCTTCCGGATCGTCGGCCTTCGGCTCTGGCACCGCGCCTGCCTTGGCGTACTCGACACCCTTGTGCACGAGCAGCGTCGCGTCACCGCCGTCGTCGAGGATCATGTTCGGCTGCTCGCCATTCGGCCAGTTCAATACCTGCTCGGTGCACCACCAGTACTCTTCGAGGGTTTCGCCTTTCCACGCGTAGACGGGGACGCCGGCAGCGGCGATCGCGGCGGCGGCATGATCCTGGGTGGAAAAGATGTTGCACGAGCACCAGCGTACCTGGGCGCCGAGCTCGACCAGCGTCTCGATGAGCACCGCTGTCTGGATGGTCATGTGCAGCGAGCCGGTGATGCGCGCGCCTTTCAGCGGCTTGTCTTTGCCGTACTTCTCGCGCAGCGCCATGAGGCCTGGCATTTCGGTCTCGGCAATGCGGATTTCCTTACGGCCCCAGTCGGCCAGCGAAAGATCGGCAACCTTATAGTCGTTGAACTCACTCATGATCGATGACTCCTTAATTCATTAAACGTGAGTGAGCGCCGTTGTGTAACCGGGTAGCTGTGTCGAGCCTGGCCCGGAGATCCGGGTCGCAACGCCCCTCGACAAGCTTTCGTGTTCCCGGCTTAGCGTTGGCCTGCCTCGAATCTTTAGATCGGCACCGGGAAACGCCGGGATTTTACACAGTCATGCCGATTTTTCCTGCCAATAGCCGCATTTTCTACGGGAATTCCCTAGCTGTGTGACGACAAAACGGTCGTATTATTCGATTGCTCAATAATTAAAAAACAACGGCTTGCATGCTCGCTCTGTCTGAAGAAGTGACGGATCGCGCCAATGCAACCCACCAGACCCCGGGAAACGGGGCATTCACAACCTTAGGAGGAGACGCGTGTCTGACCCTGGCGTAATGCGCCCCGAGGGCGCCGACGAACACATAGAACCCCTGTTCTATCCATCCAACCGGCTGGGTCTCGATGCGCCCATGCGCTGGTTGCGGCTGGGCTGGAAGGATCTGCAGCAGGCGAAAGCGGCGAGTCTGACTTACGGTGTCGGCCTGGTAGCGTTCGGATACCTCGTCACGTGGCTGGCATGGGGCGAAGGCAATACGCTGGCCCTGTTCACGCTCGCGGTGGCGTTCATCCTTGCCGGCCCCGTACTGGCATTCGGACTTTATTCCGTGAGTCGCCAGCTCGAGCAGGGGCGCGAACCACGCCTCGGTGTGTGCTGGATGGAAAGCCGCAATCACATGCGCAACGAATTGCTGTTCGCGTTGGTCATGCTGGTCGTCCTGTTGATCTGGGCGCGCGCGGCGTCGATGGTGCACGTGTTCTTCCCCATCGGCGAAGAACTCGGTGTGCTGGGGTGGGTGGAGTTTCTTGCCGTCGGCAGTGCCGTGGGGTCGATCTTCGCCGCGATCGTGTTCTCCTCGAGCGTCGTCGCACTGCCCATGATGCTCGACCGCAATACGGATGCCATTACCAGCGCACTCACGAGCGTCAACGCCGTGCTCAGCAACAAGGCTGTGATGGTTCTGTGGGCGGCAATGATCGTCGGCCTCACCCTGATCGGCTTCGCCACGGCTTATCTTGGTTTCATCGTGATCCTGCCGCTGATCGGCCACGCCAGCTGGCACGCCTACCGCGAGACGGTCAGCTAATCACCTCCCGCCGCCGCGGCAATCCTGCCGCGGCGATAGCGCGCGGCCGCCCCACAAAAGCCGCAGCAGAATGGGCTTCGTCAATTGGCCCGTTAGATGCATATACCCCTTCGACACGCCGAATTCGTCAAATTGTTGACGACAAAGGGCGTGCTTACGGATGCCCACCGGCGCTGCGCCACGCCGCTGGCGGGCGTCGCGAATCGGCAGAGGGGGACGGGTGTTTTTCTTCAAGACACAACGCGACGATGTGCCGCAGGCTGCGCAATCGGAACCGCCGGCGCTGCAGATCGGATTCGATGCGGCCACGCTGCTCGATATGCCGCCGTACAGCCTTGCGCGCGTCGACAAGGAAGCCTTGTTCACGGACGCGATGAACGCGCTGACGCGGCACCATGTCGCGCACTGCGACGATTATCGACGCATGCTTGCGTTCACGGGCTATTCGCCCGCCGAAAACTATGCGCTCGACGCGCTGGCACCGTTGCCGGTGCGTCTGTTCAAGGATCTCGAACTACTCAGCTGCACGCGCAACGATGTGGTCAAGACGCTGACGTCGTCGGGTACCACGGGCCAACGCGTTTCGCGGATCTTTCTCGACCGCACCAACGCCAGTCTGCAGACACGTGTGCTCGCACGCATCCTTGCCAGCGTCAGCGGCGGATTGCGCCTGCCGATGCTGATCGTCGATTCACCTGCCGTCGTACGCGACCGACGGCTGTTCTCGGCGCGTGGTGCGGGCGTGCTCGGGTTCGCCATGTTGGGTACGGACGTGACCTACGCACTGGACGAGCGTATGCGGCTCGACGAATCCGCCATCGCGGCATTCTGTGAGCGCCATGCTCATCAGCCGGCACTGGTGTTCGGTTTCACGTCGATCGTCTGGGAACATCTGTACATGGCGATGCGCGAACGCGGTAAGCGTCTGCCGCTGCACGACGCCGTTCTGCTGCATGGCGGCGGTTGGAAGAAGCTCGCCGACCAGGCCGTCGATGCCGTCACGTTCGACAATAGCCTGCGCGAGACGTGTGGCATCGGTCGCTCGATCAACTACTACGGCATGGTGGAGCAGACGGGATCCATCTTCATTGCGTGCAACCACGGGCATCTGCATTGCTCGAACTATTCGGACGTGATCGTCCGCCGCCACGATTTCACGCCGGCGGCCACGGGCGAGTCGGGCACATTGCAGTTGATGTCGCTGTTACCGACCAGTTATCCGGGGCAGAACCTGCTCAGCGAGGACGAGGCCGTAGTCCTTGGCGAAGACGACTGCCCCTGCGGCCGCAAAGGCAAATATTTCCATGTCGCCGGGCGAATCCGCCAAGCCGAGCTTCGGGGTTGCAGTGATACCTATCAAGCGGCATGAAGGCGTGCACCTGCTGGCGGGCTCCGCGTCGCTGTCGCCGCGGCCTTTATCGCCTTATGCCGAGCCGGTGCGCGAGTTCCTCGCCGCCTTGTCGACGACCTTGCGCGACGATCCGACGGCCGGCCGCATGCCCGACGTGGCGACGTTCGCATTCGCCATCCGTCGTGGCAACATCGAGCGTCTGCACAAGGCGGCCGGCGAACTCGGCAATCGGCTCGGCCTGGGCGTCGTGCTGCACATTGCTCCATCGAACGTACCCGTCAACTTCGCATTTTCATACCTGTTCGGGTTGCTCGCCGGCAATGCCAACATCGTGCGCGTCCCGAGCCGCGAGTGGCCGCAGGTGACGGCAATCTATGCAGCCATGAACCGCGTGTTTTCGAGCGGCGATCACGAAGCCGTACGTCAACGCACGGCGATCGTTCGCTATCCACGCAATGCGCAGGCGACGGCAGATTTTTCCAAACTCTGCCAGGGACGTCTCGTGTGGGGCGGTGATGCGACGGTGCAACATGTGCGTACCATCCCTCTGCCGCCGCGTGCGTCCGAGATTGCGTTTGCCGACCGCTATTCACTGTGTGTGATGAATGCCGATGCCGTTGCTGCACTCGATCAGCAAGGGCTCGAGAAGCTTGCCAACGACTTCTTCAACGACACTTACCTCGTCGACCAGAATGCCTGTTCTTCGCCGCATCTGGTGATCTGGTACAACACTTTGAATGACGATGCCGAAGCGCGTTTCTGGCGTGCTGTGGAACACGTCGCACGCCGTCAGTACGCGATGGAGCCGATCAAGCAGGTCGACAAGTACACCCACCTGCTGCTGGACGGTTTGCACCTCGACGGCAACGCGGCATTGAATGCCCGCCACAGTGAATACGTTTATCGCATCGGCCTCGACGAGTTGCCAAACGATGTCGAAACACTCCGCGGCCGGTATGGCTACTTCTACGAATATCACACGACGAACCTGCAGCAGCTCGCGCGCGTGGTCACGCCGCGTTACCAGACGCTGACCTATTTCGGTGTAGAGCGCGAGCGCCTGCGTGACCTGGTGATCGGTGGTGGTCTCGCCGGCATCGACCGCATTACGCCCGTGGGCAAGGCACTGGATATCGACGTGACATGGGATGGCCACGATATCGTGCGCAGCCTCTCACGCATCATCGACGTACGGTAGGGAATCAGGATGCAGATACCGCAACACGACAGCGACGACGTCGCCGCTGAAGCAGAGGTGATCGAACAGCCTTTGCGCCTCGACATGAAAGGCTTGCTCGAATACCAGTGCAACCGCTTCCCCTATCTGCTTGTCGACGTTGCGACCGAAATATTCCCAGGCAGATCGGCGAAAGGCTTCAAGAACCTCACCGCTAACGACTGGTTCTTCGACTGTCACTGGCCCGGCGATCCGAACATGCCAGGCATGCTGCAGGTCGAAGCGCTGGTTCAGCTCAGTGCGCTGACGGTACTGACCCTGCCTGGAAACAAGGGCAAGGTCGTGTACATCGCATCGGCGAACAACCTGAAGTTCGCGCGTCGCGTCCTGCCGGGTGATTGTTACGAAATGGAATGTGAACTGACATCGTGGTCGCGCGGCGTCGGTCGCTGTAAAGCGAAGGCGACCGTCAACGGCGAGTTCACCTGTTCGGCCGAGTTCAACTTCGTGATGCCGGACATCCTCGAACAGTACCGTGTCGGACGACCGCGCGGCGAGGCACATGCCGATGTATGAGCGAAGAGACGCGCGCGCCATGTTGCTGACGGGAAAGAATGTCGTACTCACGGGAGCCAATCGTGGCATTGGTGCGTCGATGCTCGAGGTGTTCGCGGCCAACGGCGCCAACATCTGGGCGTGTGCACGCCGTTCAAACGAAGTATTCGAAGCGCGCCTGCAGGCACTGGCAGGAGACTACGGGGTACAGATTTTTCCGGTCTACATGGATCTCTCTGATGAAGAAAGTGTGAAGGCGGCGGCACGTGGCATCGTCGCTGCTGCGAAGCAGGTCGACGTGCTCGTCAACAATGCCGGTGCGATCTTTACTGCGCTGTTCCAGATGACACCGATGGCCAGAATGAAAGAGATGTTCGATGTGAATTTCTTTTCCCAAACCGCATTCACGCAGGCGATCGTGAAAGCCATGCTCAAGGGGGGCGGCAG
The DNA here is from genome assembly GCA_020445205.1 of Gammaproteobacteria bacterium. GTDB lineage: Bacteria > Pseudomonadota > Gammaproteobacteria > Chromatiales > Chromatiaceae > Thiosocius. The sequence goes on along the minus strand of JAGRHA010000093.1, from coordinate 3,438 downwards.
CATTGTGAATCTCTCTTCGAGCGCTGCCATCGAAGGCAACGAGGGGCGGGTGGCGTATGCCGCGAGCAAATCCGCAATGATCACGTTCACGAAGGTGATCGCACGTGAACTTGCGCGCTACAACATCCGCGCCAACGCCATTGCGCCGGGCCTCACGCAGACCGAGATGATGGAGAGCAGTACCAGTGCCGATGGAATGCAGCAGACCCTGCAACGCATTGCGATGGGCCGCGTCGGGCGGCCCGAAGAGATCGCCAACGTCGCGCTGTTCCTGGCGTCCGATCTGTCGAGCTACATGACGGGGCAGGTGTTACGTGCGGACGGGGGGCTTCTGGGATGACGCGTTCGATTGAACAGACGATCCGGCATATAGAGGAAACGGCGCTGCGTATGCGTCGACATATTCTCGATATGGCGCTGAAGGCGGGCTCGCACGCCGCACACCTCGGGGGTGGGCTGTCGATCGTCGATATCACCGCGACGCTGTACGGTGCGGTGATGCAGCACGATGCGACGAATCCACAGTGGAGCGAGCGCGACCGATTCATCCTCAGCAAGGGACACGGTGTGCTGGGCTACTACTCGGCGCTCGCTGAGGCCGGTTATCTGAGTCGTGAAGAGTTGATGACATTCGAGGAGCCCGAAACCCTGCTGTGTGGTCACCCGATCATGAACAGGGACAAGGGCATCGAGTTCTCGAACGGAAGCCTCGGTATGGGGCTGTCGCTGGGTATTGGCGTCGCACTGGCTGGCCGGCGGCGCAAGCTCGACTACCGGACCTTCGTGCTCATGGGAGATGGTGAGTGCAACGAGGGTTCCGTATGGGAGGCGGCGATGGCCGCTGCGCATTACCGGCTTGATCACCTCGTTGCCATTATCGATCGCAACCGCCTGCAGCAGACCGGCGAGGGCTCCACCATCATGGACCTCGGCGACATCGCGGCGAAATGGCGTGCGTTCGGGTGGCAGACGGTCGAGGTCGATGGTCATGACATCGAGGCGCTGTTGCGAGCCTTCACCGCGGCGAATGCCAGCGGCCTGCCACTCGCCGTGGTCGCAGATACGGTCAAGGGCAAAGGGTTCGCCTTCAGTGAGAACAACAATGACTGGCACCACGGCGTGTTGACGCGCAACAACTATGACGCGGCTGTGATCGCGCTCGAGGAGGCGCTCAGTGATGCCTGATATCCAGATCACCAAGGCCAAGGCCAACTTGTGGTCGAAGCTGGGTTCGCGTGCGACATACGGCATGGCCGTACTGGAATTGTCGAAGGAGTATGAGGATCTCGTCGTGCTGACCGCCGACACGTCGACATCGGCGGGCCTGGACCGCTTCCGCAAGTCCTGCCCGGAGAAGCATGTCGAGGTGGGAATCGCCGAACAGAATATGGTCGGCATTGCGGCAGGGCTGGCCAGCGAAGGGTTACGCGTGCTGACCAGCACGTTCGCGCCCTTTCAGACCATGCGCTGCTGCGAGCAGATTCGTGTCAACCTGGGGTACATGCAGCATCCCGTGCGCATGGTTGGCCTCGCGAGCGGTGTCGTCCTCGGCCCACTGGGCTACACGCATTGCTGTGTCGAGGACCTCTCGGTGATGCGTTCGATACCCAATATCACGGTACTGTCGCCGGCCGACTGCAGTGAGACAGCCAAAGCGACAGCGGCTGTACTGGCTCACGATGGTCCGGTCTACATGCGGCTTACGGGTGCCACCAACAGCCCGGTCGTGTACGCGGAAGATTACGACTTCGAGATTGGGCGTGCGGTGCGCCTGCGAGACGGTGACGACGTGACGTTGATCGCGACGGGAATGATGGTGCACGAATCGCTGCGCGCTGCCGACCTGCTCTGTGAACACGGCATCGATGCGGCGGTGCTCGATATGCACACGATAAAGCCGATCGACCGTGCGGCCATCGCAGCCGCATGTCGTGCGTCGCGTCTGATCGTGACGGTCGAAGAACACAATGTGGTCGGTGGCCTCGGCGCCGCCGTCGCCGAGGTGGTGGCAACCCTCCGTGGTGCGCCACCGCAACTCGTGCTCGGCCTGCCTGACAGTTTTGGCAAGCCCAAGGACTACGCGCAGATCCTTGCCGATGCCGGTCTCACGGCAGCGTCGATCTGTGAAAAGACACGTCACGCTTTGCAGATTCAGTGATGCGTACATACAACCTTCAAGGGGAAACCCCGATCCAACGAGAGGATGCGAGATGAGTGTTTCAGCAGAGAACATGACCAACACCGGAAACCAGCAGAAGTACGCACAGTGCTTTGTCGACAACTTCTGTGTCGAAGCCGCGGTATTGGATGGCGGTCTGGAGTACAACGCCATCCCCGAATGGGACTCGATCGGTCACATGGCCTTGGTGTCGTCGCTCGAAGAAGCGTTCTCGATCTCGCTTGAGATCGACGACGTGGTGGATTTCAGCTCTTACCACAAGGGCATGGAGATCCTGCAGAAATACGGCGTGCTGTTCGCCTGACGCTGATGGCGATGGGGAGCGCCGTTAGTAGGGTTCCAGTGGCGAATGCGCCGTCGCGACTCGATGCCCTGTACGAGTTTCGCCTGGCGACACTCGATGATGTCGATGCGATCATGGCGTTCTACCGCGCGGAGTGGGGGGCGACGCACATACTGGCGTGCGATCGGGACTATTTTCTGTATCAGCATGCTGTCGGAGAGCGCGTGAACTTCATGCTCGCGATCCATCGCGCGAGTGGCGAGATTCACGCCGCCGAGGGCTTCATCCAGTATTCAAGAGACCTGTGCGACGTCGGCGCGGTGATGTGGAAGGTCGGTAGCAAGTGCCGCACACCCATGCTCGGCGTCGAGGTGGTGCGACGACTGAAACAGGCAACGGGGTGTCGGGTGTACCTTGGGCCCGGCGCCAATCCGAAAACGGCTGTTCCACTGCATCAGCGGGTTCTGGGTCACGCGGTCGGCCGACTCGAACATTTCTATCTGCTCGATGACCGCGCCGACTTTCGCGTCGCCGTCGTCGACCGAATACCATCGTTCGATAACGTGTTGGGTAGCGGATTCACGCTCACACCCGTGGCCGAGTTCGAAGACGTCGAGAGGCGTTTCGATTTCTCGGCGTGGATTGATCGTCGTCCCTACAAGGACGGCTGGTACGTACGACGCCGCTACTTCGCACACCCGATCTATCGTTATCGCGTGTTCTTTGCCGATGATCAGGAAGGCCATTGTCGTGCGCTGCTGGTGGCGCGCGAGATCGCGCGTGACGGCGCGACGGTTCTGCGCATCGTCGATCTGGTGGGTGACACCGCCGTACTCGCCGGACTTGGGCAGGCGTTCAATGCGTTGCTGCGTCGGGGCGGCTACGAGTATCTCGATCTGTATGCCAAGGGCCTCGATCACGCCGCGATGTCGGCGGCCGGATTCACCTGCAAGCAAGACGGCGATCCCAACGTGAT
>JAGRHA010000092.1 GCA_020445205.1 Gammaproteobacteria bacterium | reverse complement strand
TAGCTCGCGCAGGGCTTCGATATCCGACAATGCATCATCTAAATCGGATTGTGCTTCATCCCTTTCCCGCATCAGATCCGCGCAAGCCTCGGTCAGCCGCCGCCATTCCGGGCAGTCGCAGGGGGTGGCTTTGAGATCAGTCACGCAGCTTCCTTCTTGGCCTGCCGAATCGACGCCGTCAGCGCATCACGCAACTGCGTTGCCTGCTCGATCGACAGCCAGATCCGATGCCCGCCGACATTCACCGCCACGCGATTGCCGTCAGCACAAGCCGAGTTCTCGGCCGGGTCGTTCGCAGCGCGCTGGTCGGCGGTGTCTTCGGGCTCAGACGGCGCCGGATATGACGGCGGCTCAGGTGGTGCCGCTGGCGACTCCTGCTGTTTCTCGGCCTGCTCCTGCTGCTGTGCCGCGCGCTCCGCCTCGCGCTGGCGCTGCTGTTCCTCCTGCTTGCGCTGCGCTTCGAGGGCATCCGCAATGCGCGCCTTGACCGCGGCCGTGAAGTCGGCCGGCTCTTTGCGGGTCAGTGTCGACAGATCCGGGAACAGGTGATCGATATCGAACGGCGCATCCGTCGCGTCGAACGCCTTCAAGTTGGCCGCTACCTGCTGCGCCTCGGCTGACAGTTCCAGTTTCCAGTCGGTGGCAACCTGTGCGGCCGCGTCACGCAGCGAAACGATCGTCCGCTTGCTTTTCATCGCGGTAATGCAGTGCTGCCGGAACGTCGCCTGGTGCACGTCCGGCGCGATCACGCGACTATCCATGCCTTCGGCGATCTCGGTGGCGTGCGCCATGACGTCGCCGAGTGCCGCGCTCATGATGTCGTGCCGGATCGTTTCCTTGCGCGCCTTGACCAGCTTGTCGAGTTCCAGGCGCTTGGCGCGCATCTCGGCGCTCAGCGCATCGACGGCCTTGAACAACTCATCGATCGACGCGGTCTGCGCAATGGCGTGCGCCTTCGCCTCCTTGATGTCGTCCTCGCCGGTCTTCAGGAACTTGACCATCTGCTCGGCATCAGCAAAGTCCTGATCGGTCTGCAGGTCCGTGTTAATGGCGGCGATCCGCGTCGAGACCACTTGTTGCCACGTCGCTAGGTTGGTTTCCTGCACGGCCCCGGTGATTTCGAGCAGCAGCGTCGGCAGTTCATCCGGCACCGCTGGCGTCAGCGTCGGCGGCGCCTCTTCGTGAACGTAATTGGCGAGATCGCGATCGAGTTGCTTCCAGCCGGCGATGAGCGGACCGGGCGCGTCGGCTGGCAGTTCGTACCAGCACCAGGCGCAGTTCTCTTCGGTCCCGTCCGAGCACATGAACAGCGTGCGTGTCGCACCCGTGACGATCATCTGCTGATCGAGTTGCGGTCGGTGGCATTCAGGAACCACGCCAGCGCGCACCGATTCGACCGTCTCGGCATTCCAGAGCTTGTGTTCCCAGGCCGTATCACCGATCAGCGTCAGTCCATCGCACGAGGCCAGCAGCGGCACGTCGTCGACCTCGCGCGTCACGGTCGCCGGGTAGAGCTCCGCGCCGATGATCTGTTCAGCGATCGGTCGGGCCGACTCTTCGGCCGCGTGACCGTCGTCGATGATGCGCTGATACAACTCCCGCTCGGCGCCGGTCGCCTTCATGCGGACGAGCTCGCCGCGGGTCAGGTGCTTGGACACACCCATCATGGCGGGCGCCTCAGAGGCGGTATGGTGCTTCGCGCGCAGGGCATGCCAGTCGGGTGCGCCCTGGATCACTTGGTGGTGGATGGGTTGGTTCACTGTGCAGCCTCCTGCTTGTCGTAATCGTTCTGCCATTCGCCGGCTTCATCCGGTAGCACTTCGCCGGTTGTCGGGTTGGCCTTGATCTGCGCGATCTGGTCATCGGTGAAGGCGTACCTAGAGCTCAATATGGCGACCAAGCCGTCGGCGGTCTGCTTGCCGGATTCGATCAGGTTGCGCCACTGCGTGAGATCGCGAGCGAACTGATCTTCGGGGTACGCCGGCAACGTGGTGGCGCCGGTCGATTCGTCGTGATCGTGCTCGTGCTCGTCGTCGGGCACCAGCGCATACTCACCCTCAAGCGCGGATTCGAGATGCTGATCCTTGCCGGCTTCGGCCAGGCCGTCGATTGTCGCTGCCGTCGAGAACTCGATAGACAGCGGCAAATACTTCGATAGTCGGCGTATGACGGTCTTCCGACCCATTTCCTCGTAGTGATCCTTCCAGGGCCCATAGGCGCCTTTGCTTTGCGTCTTGCGCATGATGGCGTCGACATCGTCCTTGCTCATGACCTCGAACGCGTGGCCGCCATCCTTCAACTTGGCGACGGCGTAGAAGGCGACGATCTCGCCGCGATTGCCGACGGCCGGTCGATGCTCCAGGGTCTCGTTGAGACCGTAGGCATAGTCGAACTGATCAGCGGAATACACCGCATGCGCGGCGATGCTTTCGATCTGGCCGGACCGGCGAGCCAGGTCGATCAGGCCCTTGTACCCGATGATGATCTGCACATCGGTCCGCTTCTGCCGGCGGTTGTCGAACGGGATCAGATAGCAGTGGCCGAGCACGGTATTCGGCTCAAGGCCGAGTTGCGCGCAGACCATCGTTGCCGACATCAGGCTTTCGATCGTGGCATTGGTCAGCTTCGGTGTCGTGCGCAGGGCGCCGAGCGCAATGCGCAGCATGCGTTCCGGTTTGACGTGGTTCGGCAGGATGGCGGCCATTGCGCCCTTGTTCTTCTCGAAAAACGCCTTGACGGTGCCGGCGCCGGCCTCGCGTGCAATCAGTTTGCCGGCCCCTTGCAGGTTGGCGACGTTGGTTTTTGCGTTCATGGTTTCTCCGTGGTGGTCATAGTTGCCCTATCGCGTATTTGCTGGTCTCAAACTTCCTGGCCAGCGATTCGTCGGTTAACTGCTTGCGTTCCGCTACCAATTGCGCGATTTCGGCCTTATGCCGTTTTGCGCCCATCGCCTTCAGTATCTTGATCTGCCTGAGCAGTCGTTCGCGTTCCTCTTTGCACGCCTGGATCAGTTCCCAATCTTCAGGCGTCAGCGGTTCATACTCTCTCGCCCTACCCATCGACTAACCCCGTAAAATCGGCGTGCAGGCGCTTCAGCCTGGCGATCTGTCGGCCGATCTCATCGCGCTCGGCTTGCAGGATCAGCATCGCCGTTTCTATGTGATACGCGGCCTGTTTGCGGTTGCCGGCATCGGCGCAGTCGTTCGCCATTCGTATCGCGTCTTCTTTCTGTAGGGTGCGCATGTGGTGCTCTCGACTCATTGCGCGCAGTCCGCAAACAGATCGCCTTGATTTTTCGCCTGACGCAAATTGGCGACAGACTGCCGGTAGTAGCTTTCCTTCAGTTCGATGCCGATGAACTTGCGATCAAGCTCAAGCGCAACGTGGCCTTCTGACCCGATGCCGGCGAAGGGTGACAGCACGATATCGCCGGGGTTGGTCCACAGTTCAATGCCGCGTCGAATGACCTCGAGCTGAAGCGGGCAGATGTGACGTTCGTCGTCGTGCTCTCGCGCGCTGCGAAACTGCAGCGTGTCGTTTGGATCGATATCCATCCACACGGGCGAGGCAATGCGCTGCCATTTGTCGACGGGATAGGTGTCAACGGCATGGGTAACACGATCAACGGGATCGCCCGGCGCGCGCATCGTGATCAGGTAATCAGGGATGCCTTGGCGGCTCATGCTGGCATTCTGGCGCACGGTCTTATGCAGCAATCCGAGTGCCTTGGTCCGCTGCATTGCGGTGACGGGATCTTTCCAGATGACCGCCTCGGAATGATGCACAAACCCGCGTTCCTCAAACGCGTGAATCAGCTCGCCGCGAAAATCCCGCAGACCGATGACACCATGTTTGACCTTGGAACTCGGCAGCAACATGCAGTGAAACGACACGTCACGTCCTGGTTGCATGACGCGCGCCAGCTCGTCGACCAGATAGCCGAAATGCCGCGCAAAATCGTCATCCGATCGGCTGTTTCCCATATCGCGCGGGCTATTGCTGTACGTGTATAACGAGGCGAACGGCGGCGAGAAGATTGAATAGCCGATACTATGCGCATCAATCCCTTTCAGTACTTCGACGCAATCGCCGTGATACATGGCCCAGTCATCGCCCATCGTTTGGTCTATGCAGTTCATGCGACCTCCATGAAATTAGGTAATCGAATCGGTTGGCTGGCGTTGTAGTCGTTCGAATCTCGCCGCGTACCCATGACGGCCGCGCGAACGGATTCACGCGTCTCTGCGCTCAGTTGCTCGAACATCGCCAGCGCGTCACGTTCTTTGCGTTGCAAGTTGGCCAGTACCGACCCTTCCAGATCCGACACATACAGCCAAACATTGACCGGCATCGTCTGGCCAAAGCGCCAGCAGCGGCGCACGGATTGGTAATACGATTCGAACGAGTCGGTGACACCAACAAACGCGACGCTTCGGCAGTGCTGCCAGTTCAGGCCGAAGCCTGCGATCTTTGGCTTAGTGATCAACACGCGGATATGGCCGTGCGCGAAGTCATGCAGGGCGCGCTCTTTCTTCTCTGCGGGATCGCTGCCGCGAATCTCGACGGCGTCGGGTATCGCTGCGCGCAGGGCATCGGTCTCCGCATTCAGTTCGCACCAGACAATCCACGCGCCGTCGGTGGCGTTGACCTGGTCGGCGCATGCGGCCACGCGCTGACTGAGTGAGTCTTTCCGCGCGCTGCGTCTTTCAGACAGCGTCGATGCCTCCAGCGCAAACAGCATGCCGTCGTCGGCTTTGGCATCCGTCCCGACAGATACCTGATTGACGTTCAGTGGTGGCAGATCGTAATCACTGGCATCGAATCCCAGGTCGGCCGGCGTGCGGATCATGGCGCCCCAACTGGACACCCAGCGCCAGAAGGCTTGCCGTGCGTGGCCTTTCAGGCGCCACACTTGCGTCTCGCCGCCGTCGTGGACGAAATACTCCGAGAGCATTTCGACGCGGGTGCAGATCCCGAGGAATTCCGCATGCGTGCCGATCTCGGTCCAGTCGTTCGGCGCTGGCGTGGCCGTGGCACACAGCCGATAGGGCGTGTGCTCAAATGACTCAAGCAGCAATTGCAGTGTCTTCGAGTCGTGGTGTTTGATGATGCTGGATTCATCGAGCACGACGCCGATAAACCCGGACGTGTCGAACCGATGCAGCCGATCGTAGTTCGTGATGAACAGTCCATCGCCGATCACTTCGGATTGATCGCGGACATGCGTCACGGTGACGCCGATCGATGCCGCCTCTTCGACGGTCTGCTCGGCAACCGCCAGCGGCGCCAGTATCAACACGCTGCCGCCAGTCTTGCGGGAAACAATATCCGCCCACTCGACCTGCATGCGCGTCTTTCCCAGCCCAGTATCTGCGAAGATCGCCGCGCGGCCTAAGCGCAATGCCCACCGGACGAGTGCGTCCTGATGTGGGAACAGTCCGCCGCCTAGCGGATCGGTGTAATCAAAGCCGACGGGTGTCCAGTCGGCGAGTTTTTTTGTAATGAATTCCTGATAGCTCATTTCTTGCGCTCGGTTGCGATCCAGATCACCGGCAGCCAGGCCGCGATAATCGGATGGAGATACATAGCCGCGACAATCCCAACGGGACCACCGGCCAGTGTCGCGGCGATCTCGATCCAGTCGGCCGACGGGATCAGGCGCCAGAGAAAAATCTGCGCGGTGCCAATGCCCAACGACGTAACAGCGGCGGCCAGGTAGTGCCGGCCGATGACGTTCTGCTGCTGGATGCCGAGCAGAAACACCGTCGTGAACGCACTGGCGAAAAGGAGTAGCGGCGTCATTCGACATGCGTCCAGGATTCGCCGCCAGCGATCCGGTCAATCGACCGCACATGCATGCCGAACTTCTCGGCAATCTTGGCGTTTGTCAGTTCGCTGGCCTGTCGCTTCAAGTCTTCGCGCACAGCGATCAGTTTTCGAATCAACGCCACGTCATCCTCGCTCAGCTTGGCGTGTGGCAAGTCGCTGCCACGCTTGACCTTGATGCGGTTCAGTGGGTTATCAATCATCGCTGCCACCTCCGCACGACCGGGTCGACAATGTGGTCAGCCACCAGTGCCGCCACCGTGAACACGGCGGACAGTTGCGCGACCAAAATCAACAACTGGAAAAGCACTTCGATAAAGTCTTGATTCATGCCGGTTCCCCTTTGGCCGCTGCAATCAGGGCCTGAAGCTGTTCGATGTCCCTGTCATAACAGGCCAGCGCCTGGCGGTCCCCCTCGTCCGGCACGTCGCCGCATGGCGTGCTTGCGCCTTCATAGATGCAGTCCCGCTCGCCGATCAGCCAGCTAAGCGATTTTTCGGCCTGGGCTAGCAGCTGCTCGGCGTGTGCTTGTAGCGCCATTTTCCTCGCGTAGTGGTGCTGGGCGGCGTAGGTCATGACGCCTGCCTCCTCAGCCATTCAGGAATCTCAAAAGGCCCGGATGGATCACCCAAGCCGCAACGCTGAACGACGGGGCATTGCTTGGGGTCTATCTCGAACCTCTCGTTTCC
>JAGRHA010000091.1 GCA_020445205.1 Gammaproteobacteria bacterium | reverse complement strand
CCGATGCGGCGTTTCGAGGATGCCGACATCCGGCACGGGAACCGTGGTGACGCGATCATCTTCCGCGAGTTGGAGCCACAGGCCGAGATAGAATTCGTGCTGCTTGGGAAAGTCGTAGACCTTGAGACCCGTGCGCGCCGCGATCGTCTGCAGGGTGTCGGCGACACCGTCTCTGGTCGCCGTCGCGACGACGAACCACATGTTGAGCCGGTGAGCACGCCGATAGTTGTGCGCGACCTCGGGCAACGCATTGACGCTGTCTGCCACCTCGGCGAAGCGCTCCTCGGGTACTTCGAGTGCCGCAAGCGTCTGTCCGCCGCCGAGCCGTGCGGCGTTGTAGATCGGGCCAAAGCGACTCAGCACGCCACTGTCCACGAGCCCGGTGATCGTTTGCAGTACCTCGTGCTCGCTGATCGCGAGCGCCCGCGCCAGCGACGCATAGGGGCGTTCCACCAATGGCAGGCCACCCTGGTAGCGGTTGATGAGTTCGCGTTGAACGGACGACAGAGACATCAGCTGATCCCGAAGCGCTGCGAGCGCGGATCGCCATCGCGCGCACCTATGCCATAGTGCGCACCGCGCTGTTTGAATCGACGCCGGCTGAACAGCACGTCGTAAGTCACCCCGTCCAGCCCGCACGCTGCAACGAGTTCGCGCACGCGCAGCAACACTTCATCGCGATCTCGGCCATGGATCATCGTGAACAGGTTGTAGGGCCACACCGGCAGACGGCGTGGCCGCCGGTAACACAGGGTCACGAACGGAAACGCACCGAACAGGGCGCCGATGGTTTCGACCTGCTGGTCGGGAATGTCCCACACCACCATCGCATTCGCGCGATAACCGAGCTCGTGGTGGCGAACGACGACGCCGAAGCGCTTGATCACACCTTTCATCTGCAGCAGCGACAGGCGTGCGGTCACTTCGCGCTCGCCCATGCCCAGTTGCTGCGCAAGTTCAGCGTATGGCCGCGGCACCAGCGGCAGGCCGTCCTGGATGGCCTCCAACAGCCGCATATCGTGCACGTCGATATCGACGCGCTGTTCGTGATTGATCATATCCATCGCAACGAAAACCCCAGGTCGATGAAATAGTCTTCGAGCATCGGCAGGTCGAGCGGTTCGAGGCCGGTGGCAGCCGCGATTCTTCGCAACACCCTTTGCACGCCGTCCTGATCGCTCGCGGTCACCACGAACCACAGGTTGTACGCGTGCTCGCGTTCGTAGTTGTGGTTGACCTCCGGGAACGCATTGACCAACGCCGCAACCTCCTCGAGCCGCTCCGCGGGTACCGCGAGCGCCGCCAACGTGCTCGCACCGACGCGATTGGGTCGCAGCACGGCACCGACCCGGCTCAACGCACCGAGCCGCTTGAGGTAGCCGAAACGCTCCAGCACCTTGGCCTCGTCGACGCCGAGCTCAGTAGCGATGTCGGCGAACGGCCGCTCGCTGAGCGGGAAATCACGCTGATACTCGTCGAGCAGGCGACGATCGATCTCGCTGAGTAATGGCATCACGTTCGACATGCGACCCTAAAGCCCAATGCGCGCGGCACGTGCCGACATGAAGATGCCGCTCGGCTTGTTCGCCGGCAGTTCGGCGCGCACGGCGAAGGTCGCCGTGTCGTAGACCTGCAAACGGTCTGCGTCGCGCACCGACACCCAGACTTCTTCGCCGCGAGGTTCGAACTCCATGTGCAGCACACCCTTGCCGGGTTTGAGCGTCTCGACCAGCGCCAGCGTCTCGGCGTCGATGACCTGGATCGTGTCGTTGTCGGGTACGGCGAAATTGACCCAGATCTGGCGCCCGTCCGGACGCCCCATCACGAACACGGGCTGGCCGTGCACGGCGACACGACCGACTTCCTGCCAGCTGTTCATGTCGATCACCAGCACCTCGTGGCGGCCGACGGCCGGAACGAACGCACGATCACCGGCCACGGCCCAGCCTTCGAGGTGTGGCATCTTGTAAACGGGTAGCTTGGCCTCGCCCTTGCCATAGTCGGGAAGGATGCGGCGCACGCCTTTCTCGGGGTGCCAGAGGTCGAGCAGCGCGAGGCCGTCTTCACCGAACAGGCCGGCAATGTAGTAGCGACCGTCGGGTGAGATCAGCGCATCGTAAGGATTGCGGCCGATGTCCTTGAACTTCTGCAGGGTCGGCTGATCACCGGCCGAGAAATCGGCCATCCAGATCTCTCCTGCGTCCCACAGGCTGAAAACGAAACGCCGTCCCGGCGCATCGACGAGGCCGATGACCTTGGAGCGCTGACCATTCGCCTGCTCGGCGGGGATATCGGCGACGAGCGACAGGTCGTCGGCCTTGAACACCTTGACGCCACCGGGCTCGTAGTTGGATACGGCGACCAGGCGTCCGTCCTGCGAGATCGCGCCGCCGATACTGTTGCCCGACTGCACGACCCGCGCCGCGAGCGTGCCCTCGAGCATATCGACCTTGCTCAGGCCGCCATCGCGGCCGAATACGAAGGCATAACGCTGGTCACGCGAGTACACGGCCGAGGCATGCGACAGGTCACCGAGACCCTCGACCCGTGCGAGCATGGTGTTGCCCGTGGTCTCGACGATCTGTACCGATCCCGTCGCGCGCTCGATTACCAGCGCGAGGTCGCCGCTGCCGCGCACCGCGGCCCGCGCCGGGTCGGCAATCGCGATCAGCAGCAACAGCACCGAGGCCGTGCTGAGCAGCGTCGTCAGCCACTCGGCGCGAACGGGTGGCTGCTGCTCGTCACTCGACTCTGCGCGCTGTGCACTTAGCGATTTCATGGTTGCGTACCTCGTGATAGCAAGTGGTCAGCCAACCAACGTCCCTCTGCGTCGTTGAGCAATCCACGCCACGGCGGCATCGCCGTTCCGGGTCGCCCTTCCATGATGGTGAACTGAAGAAACTCAGCCGGTTTGCCGGCCAGGGCTTCGGGGGTCAATGGCGGCCCCAGGCCACCCTTCAGCGTCAGGCCGTGGCAGGAGCCGCAGTCCTGCGACAGCAGGTAACGCAGCTCGGCCTGGCGCTGGGCATCGGGCTCGCCGGCCGCCGCCAGGGCGCCGCAGCTCAGACTAAAAATTACTGGCGCCAGCCAACGCATCGCTGACGTGCTCCTTATCGATGCTGAACCAGTCAAGCTGTCCAGCGAGCGCGACCGTGCGGCCGATAACGACCAGCACCGGCGCGGTCAGACGCGAACTCTTGACGCGCTTGGACAGGGTCGCGAGATCACCGAACACGCGGCGCTGACGGTCGGTCGTACCGTCCTGAATCGCCACAGCCGGGGTCGCCGGATCCATACCCTCATTGATCAGCGAATTACAGATGCGTTCGAGACTCGCGAGTCCCATGTAGATGACGATCGTCGAATCGGGATCCGCCAACGCACGCCAGTCGAGCTTGAGGCGCTTGTTCTCGAGGAAATGTCCCGTCACGAGGCGTACACCGTGGCTCATACCGCGGTGCGTGAGCGGCACACCGGCGTATGCCGAGCAGGCTGCCGCTGCCGTGACACCGGGCACGACCTCGAACGGGATGCCGTGATCGTGCAGGTGCAGCGCCTCCTCACTGCCGCGCCCGAAGATGAACGGGTCGCCGCCTTTGAGGCGCACAACACGCTTCGGCTTGGGCGTATCGGCAAGGCATAGGTCGACGAGCAGCTGGTTGATCTGGTCCTGTGGCACGCTGTGGCGACCCGACGCCTTGCCGACGCTGATACGCATCACCTCGTCGGGGATCAGGTCGAGGATGTGTGGCGAGACGAGCCGGTCGTAGACGACGACGTCCGCGCTGCGCAGCAGCTCCAACGCCTTGACGGTCAGCAGTCCCGGATCACCCGGTCCGGCACCGACCAGAAACACCTTGCCTGTTACCTGCATGTCGACTCCTGCGTTGTGCGGAATGCGGCGGCATTGCCGAAGCGCGCGTCGCATTCACCCGGAATGTGCGTTGATGGTCGATTTCGCAGAGTCGATCAGCCTTGACCAAAATCAAGCTGTGACGGTGATAGTGGGGTATCGGGCCAATCCGGGCGCAAAGTTTGATCCAACGCAATCGGCGTTGAATCAGTCTCGCGGATGAGGGAATAAATGCGCGGGAAGGGAGTTCGCCCGCACGCGGCAAAGCGCTGCGGGCGGGCGGAAGCCGGTCGGTGTCAGGTCACGCCACGCGAACGCAGATGGCTGCTGTATTGCTGATCGGTGCCGGCGATATGCTTGAGCAACCAGTCCTTGAGGAACACGGAAAGCTCCTCGACGGTGCCTTCACGGTCCTTTTCGTACGCATCGAGAAAACCGGACACCTTGGCGATCATCGCTTCGTGCTGGCGCTTGTGCGCCTCGTAGTCCGCGTAACCATTGTCGCGCATGAGTTTCTCTTCACGATCGAAGTGATACTTGGTGTAGTCGACGAGCTCCTGCAGCGCCTGACGCTCGAACGCTTCGCCTGTCGGGTAGTAGACCGCCGTCTGCAGGTTGTTGATAAGGGTCAGCAATTTCTTGTGATCATCATCAATGGATCCAATACCGACACTGAGATCATCGCGCCAGGCGACGAATCGCTTGGACGTGAGCCACTTGTTGAGCAACGGGATGGCCAGCAGGATGGCGGCCATGACGACCGAGATCCACGCATTCATTCCCGGCAGCAGGCCTATCCCGATGATGATCAGGGCCACGACGATGAACAACGAGAGGCCGAGGGTCTGCAGACTTTTGCGCATTGTCCGATTCCTAAAAACTTGCTCTGCGAATACGCCGGATGCTTATTAATGCTACTCCAGCCTGAGCGTCAGACTAGAAGCAAACCGACACCGTCGACTTGACAATCATCAAGGTGAAACCCCGATGCGAGCGCGTTAATTCCTACCGCACACTGTCGTAAACGGAGGCTAACCCCCAATGTCCAAGCACGCCAACCAGGGAATGCTGTCGCCAATCAAGGCAAGCATTCTTTCCACCGCAATCGCCCTCGCGCTTGGTGGTATCGGCTCCGCTGCCAATGCGGCCGCGCCCGAACTCAGCGAGGCCGATTTCGAAAAAGCCAAAACCATCTACTTCCAGCGTTGTGCCGGCTGTCACGGCACCCTGCGCAAAGGCGCTACCGGTAAGAACCTGGAGCCGAAAGAGACCCTCAAGCTGGGCACCGAGCGTCTGGCCAAGATCATCCAGTTCGGTACCGAAGGCGGGATGAACAACTTCGACGACATCCTGTCGGCCGAAGAAATCCAGCTCATGGCCAAGTACGTGCAGCTCGAACCGCCGATTCCGCCGGAGATGTCGCTGTCGCTCATGAAGGAGCGGCACAATGTCTTCGTCGATGCGAAAGACTACCCGACCAAGCCGATGCATGGCCGCAACTGGGAGAACTTCTTCCTGGTCATCGAGCGTGACGTCGGCAAAGTGGCCGTGATCGACGGCGACAAGCACGAAGTCGTCGCCCACATCCCGACCGGCTACGCCGTACACGTT
>JAGRHA010000090.1 GCA_020445205.1 Gammaproteobacteria bacterium | reverse complement strand
GATCGGCGAGATGGCGGTCAGGCTGTTGAGCTCCATGGACGAAAGATCTCCGAAATTCGCAAACGGGCGATTATACGGCTTGAGGGATGGTGTCGGTGTGCGAAGCGCAAATGAAAAGCCCGGCCAGTGGCCGGGCGCGTTTACCACGACGTGGCGACGAGTTATTCGCCGGGCTTGGGCATGTCACCGGTCGAGAGTTCGGCGGGGGTCGACATTTCGACCGCGTCTGCCGGTGTCTCTTTCACCGATTCGACCACATTGCCAGCCGCATCCTTGGTGCTGTCGTAGGCGTCTGCTGCCGTATCTTTCGTGGCGTCGTAGAGTTCGCCGGCTTTCTCTTTCGTCGTCTCATACGCGGAGCGGGTCGATTCCTTGCCGGCCTCGTAGAGTTCGGACGCTTTCTCCTTGCTGGCTTCGTACATGCTCGACGCTTTTTCCGACGTCGCGTCCATGACGTCGCTGCCGGTCTGCTTGGCCGAGTCGTACCATTCGGCGGATTTCTGCTTGCCGGCTTCGACCATCTCGCTGGTCTTGTCTTTCGCCGTCTGATAGTACTCGCTGCTCTTGTCTGCGGCGTCCTGCGCGGCGTCCTTGGTCGACTGCCAGGCCGAATCGCCGAGCTTCTTCGTTTCTTCCGTCCAGGCCTTGGCCTGCTCCTTCAACGACGGTTCCTTGGCAGCGTCGGTTGCCGCCTGCTGGTCTCCGGGCTCGGTGCACGCGGCGACAAAAAGTGGCAGCGCGATCAGGGCAAGTTTCTGGATTTTCATCGTATTGTCTCCATTGCGACTAAGCTTCCCGCGCGGCAGTCAATCACCACGACAGAGAACATGCAAGCGCTTCAGTCGGGGAGACTGTCGACCAGTTCACGGCTCGTGGCCGCGATACGGCGGCGGCGCAGCAGAAGCTGCCATTTCTTGCCGCCGGCCTGCCGCCACAACACGGCTGCGCGGATGCCGGCGAGCAGCGCGACGCGGATACGCGCAGCGTTGTCGCTGTTCTGCAGATGCAGCGGTTCGCCGCGAATCATGATGCGAGGTCCCAATGTACTGATGCGATCCTGGTAGATGGCGGCGAGCTGCTCATTGGTGGTCGCTTCGGCGAGATCGAAGTGTTGTGTCCGGCGTTGCAGGGCCGTGAGGTCGTCGTGCAGTGAACGCATGCTGTCGGTGCTCGCCAACAGGCGGTCTCCGAGGTGGATCAGTGCAACGACGTAACGCGCTGTCTCGAGGTCGCGTTCGGCCGGCTGTTCGAACTGGCGCAGCATTGTACGCAGGCCGATGCCAATACCCGTGCTACCGCCGAAGATCGATTCGACGCTGTCGGGTTCAAAGTCGAACAGCGTTTGGCGACTGGTGCGGAAGCCTTGGGCGTCGCACATTCCGTTGCGTGCGATATCACGTGCAAGACGTGCGGCCTGAAAGACGCCGGCAAGCGCCATTGCCCGATCCTTGTCGCTGTATGCGGTGCCTGTGCCCATGCTCGACTCGTTCTCTGGTTGCACGTCGTCAGCGGAATGAATGGCCGTATCGGCAGCGTTCGGTGCTCAATCGATGATGCCGCCGCCGAGGCATTCCCGCGCATGGTACAGGACCACGGACTGACCCGGTGTCAGGGCGCGTTGCGCCTCATCAAAACGAACCAGCAGGGTATCGCCCGCAATCTCGACTGTGCAGTCCTGCAGGGGTTGGCGATGTCTGCAGCGCGCACGCAAGCGACTGCCGGAGGCGGGCGCTTGGCCACTGACCCAGTGCAGCTGGCGCGCGCTCAGCGTACTGCGGTACAGGCGCGGGTGATCGTGACCCTGCGCGACGATCAAAGTGTTGGCCGACAAATCCTTGTCGACGACATACCAGGGTTCGTCCGGCGCGCCGGCGACGCCGCCGATGCCGAGTCCCTGGCGCTGACCGAGCGTGTAATACATGAGTCCTTGATGACGACCGATTTGCTGGCCGTCGACGGTAACGATGTCGCCGGGGTTCGCCGGCAGAAAGCGCGCCAGGAACGTGCTAAAGCGGCGTTCGCCGATGAAGCAGACGCCGGTGCTGTCCTTCTTCTTGTGATTGGGGAACCCCGCCGCACGTGCCAACTCGCGCACCTCGTTCTTGCGCAGCGTCGCCAGCGGAAACAAGGTGTGGCGCAGCGCATGCTGGCCGAGCATGTAGAGGAAGTAGGTCTGGTCCTTGGTGTCGTCTTGCGCACACAGCAAGCGGCAGCTCGCCGAGGCGTCGCATGCCACGTCGGCGTAGTGACCCGTGGCGATGCGCTCGGCGCCGAGGTCCAGGGCGTAGTCGAGAAACGCCTTGAACTTGATCTCGCGGTTGCACAGCACGTCGGGATTCGGTGTGCGCCCGGCACGGTACTCGTCGAGGAAATAGGCGAAAACCCGGTCCCAGTATTCGGTCGCGAAATTGACCGTGTGCAACCGGATGCCGAGCCGCTCGGCCACGGCGCGCGCATCGGCGAGGTCTTCGGCGGCGCTGCAATGATCGGCGTCGTCGTCTTCTTCCCAGTTCTTCATGAACAGGGCTTCGACGTCGTATCCCTGCTCGAGCAGGCGCAGTGCGGCGACGGAAGAATCCACGCCGCCGGACAGGCCGACGATGACTTTAGCCGACGACATGCAACAGGCCGACCGGGACGGACGTGCCATGCAATGCATCGTCGATGCAGCGCAGTACCAATGGGCTGCGTGGTGGCAGACGGCCGTTGGCCACTTCCTCGCGCGTGAGCCAGTGCGTGTCGAGTATGTCAGGGTCGGTGCGATACCCGCTCAGGACCTCGCCGACGGATCCGACGAAGCAGAAGCGCAGATAGGTGTGTTGCGACCCCGGGATCGTCCATTGATACACCCCCAGCAGTCCGTCGGCGGTGAAATCGCGGCCGGTCTCCTCGCGTACCTCGCGACACACCGCCTCGACGGGGCTTTCACCGAACTCGACGTGCCCCGCGGGTTGGTTGATGACGTTGTGGCCCGAGGGGCTTTCCTCGACCAACAGGAAACGGCTGTCACGCCGGATCACGGCGGCGACGGTGACGGAGGGAGACCAGCGCATCAGCGTAGCTTACCACCGCGATTGCGTTTACCGCGCGAGCCGGTGCGCGGGCGTCCCGGCACCGTGCGATCCGGTGACGTCGTACGCCTTGGCGCTGCGACTTCGAGTGCCTGCCACTGTCCCGGCTGCAGACCTTCGAGTGTCCATGCGCCGACGGCGTAGCGCACCAGACGCAGCGTCGGGAAGCCGATTGCGGCTGTCATGCGCCGTACCTGGCGGTTGCGGCCTTCGTGGATACGGATTTCCAGCCACTGCGTCGGGATGCTGGCACGGTAGCGGACAGGGGGGTCACGCGGCCACAGCGGCGGCGGGTCGATGCGCCGGGCCTCGGCCGGCAACGTGGGGCCATCGTTGAGCACGACGCCGCGGCGCAGTACGTCGAGGTCATCTTCAGACGGGATGTTCTCGACCTGCACCCAATACGTCTTCCAGGTGCGCTTGCGCGGTGCCGTCAGCTGGTGCGCCAGCGCCCCGTCGTCGGTCAGCAGCAGCAAGCCCTCGCTGTCGCGGTCGAGGCGACCGGCCGGGTAGAAACCGGGCCGATCGACGTAGTCGGCGAGGGTCTCACGTTGCTCGCTGTCCGTGAACTGGGAGAGCACGCCGTAGGGTTTATTTAACAGTATTAATTGAGGCATAAAATGTAGCCCGGGCTTGTGCGATGTTACTATCCGCGCTTTCCCATCTCCGAGGCGGACGGTTGTAATCCCATGGCATTCGACAAAATCCAGGTTCCCGCAAATGGCGAAAAGATCACGGTCAACGCCGACTTCTCGCTGAACGTTCCCAATAACCCGATTATCCCTTTCATCGAGGGTGACGGTATCGGGGTCGATATCACCCCGGTCATGAAGAAGGTCGTCGACGCGGCGGTCGCCAAGGCGTACGGCGGCGAGCGGCAGATCGCGTGGATGGAAATCTATGCTGGCGAGAAGTCCACGCGGGAGTACGGCGAGGGGGTTTGGCTCCCCGAAGAGACGCTGACGGCCGTGAAGGACTATGTGGTTTCGATCAAGGGCCCCTTGACCACGCCCGTCGGCGGCGGCATTCGTTCGTTGAACGTGACCTTGCGCCAGGAACTCGATCTGTACGTCTGCCTGCGTCCCGTGCGTTATTTCGACGGTACGCCCAGCCCGCTGAAGAATCCCGAACACACTGACATGGTGATCTTCCGTGAGAACTCCGAAGACATCTATGCCGGCGTCGAGTGGCAGAGCGGTACCGCCGAAGCCAAGAAGGTGATCGATTTCCTGATCAACGAAATGGGCGTGACGAAGATCCGCTTCCCGCAGACGTCGGGTATCGGCGTGAAGCCCGTATCGAGCGAAGGCACGAAGCGTCTCGTGCGCAAAGCGATCCAGTATGCGATCGACAACGATCGTGCGTCGGTGACTCTGGTGCACAAAGGCAACATCATGAAGTTCACCGAGGGCGCGTTCAAGGAATGGGGCTACGAGCTCGCCAAGGAAGAGTTCGGTGCGGTCGAGCTTGATGGTGGTCCGTGGTGTGCGTTCAAGAATCCGCGCACGGGCCGCGAGATCGTGGTCAAGGACGTCATTGCCGATGCGTTCCTGCAGCAGATCCTGCTGCGCCCCAAGGAATACGATGTGATCGCGACCCTGAACCTCAACGGCGACTACGTATCGGATGCATTGGCCGCGCAGGTCGGTGGCATCGGCATCGCGCCGGGTGCGAACCTGTCGGATTCAGTGGCGATGTTCGAGGCGACGCACGGCACGGCACCGAAGTATGCGGGCCAGGACAAGGTGAATCCGGGATCACTGATCCTGTCGGCCGAAATGATGTTGCGTCACATGGGCTGGACCGAGTCGGCTGACCTCATCATCTCGGCGATGAGCAAGGCGATCGGCGCCAAGACGGTCACTTACGATTTCGAGCGTCTCATGGATGGCGCGACGTTGCTGAGCTGTTCGGCTTTCGGCGATGCCATGATCAGCAACATGTGAGGTTCATGCGCCGCCAGCGCTGAGCAGACACAAAAAAGCCTGCCATTCGGCAGGCTTTCATGTTCATAACGAACGAAGTGTTGGACCGACTTTACATGGCGGGAGTCGCCGCGTGCAGATTTTGCGCGTGCAAGCCTTTTGGTCCCTGCTCGACTTCGAATTCGACCCGCTGTCCCTCCTTCAGCGTGCGGTATCCATCCATCTCGATTGCCGAGAAATGGACAAACACGTCCTGATCTCCATCATCTGGGGTCACGAAACCGTAGCCCTTGGCATTGTTGAACCACTTTACGATACCGGTAGCCATAGGCACTCCTTCAATGATGTCTCTGCTTTGGTGGTGCTGCTTTTTTTGTTAGCGTCGTGTGTATCCGCTAGTCGCTGAGTAATCAGTCACTTGCACCAATTTGGAGTATATCTGCACCAAAAAAATGGTCAAATCCAGACCCGTCTCAATCAATAGTAGGTATATTAACCAAATGCTAAATAACAAACGAAACAACGATTTATAAATGTAATTATGTGTTTTTGATAATCGTAGCCTTTCGGCATGCAGGCGCTTTGCTGGTGCTTTCCGCACGTTGAGCGCTTTCGCGGGGTGCATCTTTGGTACGTGCGCGTGCCATCGATGGTCACGCAGCAGAGACAGGACGCTGTGCGAGTTGGAGGGTGCGATGTGCGACGCGTGGAGCCGTTGCGCGACGCTGCTAGAATTGAGCGAAATCAGTTTTCAACCGCTGGACTAGAATTGACCCGAAGATGAGTGACGAGAGAGAAACACGCGATGGCGACGGCGATCTTGCCGTAGCGCGTGCGCGGCCGAAGCTGAAACGGCCACCGTTGTACAAGGTGCTTTTGTTGAACGACGACTACACGCCGATGGAGTTTGTGGTACAGGTTCTTGAGCATTTCTTTGCCATGAACCGTGAGAAGGCGACGCAGGTGATGCTGCATGTGCATACGCGCGGGATGGGTGTCTGCGGCGTGTTTGCGAAAGACGTGGCGGAAACCAAGGTGGCACAGGTGAACGATTTTTCACGCGCCAACCAGCACCCCTTGCTGTGTACGCTGGAGGAGGCGTAAAGGGACGGAACCCGCGGCCGAGAAACCGATCAAAGCAATGGATGCCGCAACCTTTATTGGAAGTACAGGATCATGTTGAGCAAAGAGCTGGAATTTACCCTCAACCAAGCATTCAAGAGCGCCAGGGAAAAACAGCACGAGTTCATGACCATCGAACATCTGCTGCTGGCGTTGCTCGATAACCCGACGGCGGCGCAGGTGCTGCGTGCCTGCGGTGCCGATATCGAGACCTTACGTGCGGACATCGACAGCTTTCTCGAAGAGACGACGCCGCTGATCGTCGATGACGACAGTCGCGAGACACAGCCGACTCTGGGCTTCCAGCGCGTGCTGCAACGCGCCGTCTTCCATGTGCAGTCGTCGGAAAAACGCGAGGTGACGGGAGCGAACGTGCTGGTCGCGATTTTCAGCGAGCAGGAATCACAGGCGGTGTACTTCCTCGACCGGCAGAACATCTCGCGTCTCGACGTGGTCAATTACATCTCGCACGGTATTTCCAAAGTGCCGAGCGACGATGCTGCAGAACGCGGCTTGTCGCACGAAGCCGGCGAAACGGAACCCGCTGAGGGGCGCGAAGAGAGTGCGCTCGAAACCTATGCCAGCAACCTCAACGAAGAGGCCAAGCGTGGCAAGATCGATCCGCTGATCGGGCGCCAGGCAGAGGTGGATCGCACGATCCAGATCCTGTGCCGACGGCGCAAGAACAATCCGCTGTTCGTTGGCGAAGCAGGCGTCGGTAAGACGGCGATCGCGGAAGGTCTTGCAAAGAAGATCGTCGACGGCGACGTGCCCGATGTGCTGGCCGACTGCAGTCTTTACGCGCTCGATATGGGCGGCCTGGTGGCGGGCACGAAGTATCGCGGCGATTTCGAGAAGCGGCTCAAGGCCGTGCTCGCCGATCTCAAACGTCGTCCCAATGCGATCCTGTTCATCGATGAGATCCACACCGTGATCGGGGCGGGTGCCGCGTCGGGTGGCGTGATGGATGCGTCCAATCTGATCAAACCGGTGCTCGCGTCGGGCGAACTGCGTTGCATCGGATCGACGACCTATCAGGAATACCGCGGCATCTTCGAAAAGGATCGCGCGCTTGCGCGGCGCTTCCAGAAGATCGATATCAACGAGCCGACGGTCGAGGAAACGATTGAGATCCTCAAAGGGCTCAAGGCACGCTTCGAAGAGCATCATCAAGTCAAGTACACGGGCAAGGCGCTACGCGCTGCAGCCGAACTCGCTGACAAGTACATCACCGACCGTCACATGCCGGACAAAGCGATCGACGTGATCGACGAGGCGGGCGCCGCGAATCAGCTGTTGCCCGTATCGAAGCGGCGCAAGAGTGTCACCGTCAACGATATCGAGAGCGTCGTGGCGAAGATCGCAAGGATTCCACCGCGCAAGGTATCGACCAGCGATACCGAGGCGCTGCGCAATCTCAAACGCGATCTGCAGATGGTGGTGTTCGGTCAGGACGAGGCGATCGATGCATTGGCGTCGGCCATCAGGATGAACCGCTCAGGGCTCGGCACCGATCAACGTCCCGTCGGAAGCTTCCTGTTTGCCGGCCCCACCGGTGTCGGCAAGACTGAAGTGACGCGGCAGCTGGCGCGCGTGCTGGGTGTCGAGTTGATCCGCTTCGACATGTCCGAGTATATGGAGCGGCACACGGTGTCACGCCTGATAGGCGCACCTCCGGGCTATGTCGGTTTCGATCAGGGTGGTCTGCTGACCGAGGAGATCAATAAGCATCCACACTCGGTGCTGTTGCTCGACGAGATCGAAAAGGCGCATCCCGACGTATTCAATCTGCTACTGCAGGTGATGGACCATGGGACGCTGACCGACAACAACGGGCGCAAGGCCGACTTCCGCAACGTGATCATCGTGATGACGACCAACGCGGGTGCCAGTGAATCCGCACGTCCGTCGATCGGCTTCATGTCGCAGGATCACAGCAGTGATGCCATGGCCGTGATTCAGAAGATGTTCACGCCCGAATTCCGCAACCGCCTCGACGCGATCATCCAGTTCAACAGCCTGGATGCGGCGACCATCCTCAATGTTGTCGACAAGTTCCTGTTCGAACTCGAGCGCCAACTCGAAGAGAAGCGCGTCAACGTGACGATCTCACCCGAGGTGCGCGAGTGGCTTGCCGTGCAAGGCTACGATGTGAAGATGGGTGCGCGCCCGATGGCCCGGGTGATCCAGGAAAAGATCAAGAAGCCGCTGGCGGAAGAACTCCTGTTCGGGAGACTCAGCCAGGGCGGCAAATTGGTCATTGCGGTCGTCGACGACGAATTGGCGTTCGATGTCGAAGAGGAGAGCGTCGCACTGCACTGATGTCGTGGACGCGTGGCGTGCGGCGGTGAACCGCTGCCGTCAACGTTCGCGGTAGACGATGCGGCCTTTGCTGAGGTCGTACGGTGTCAGTTCGACTTTGACTTTGTCGCCAGTGAGGATGCGGATGTAGTGTTTGCGCATCTTGCCCGAGATATGTGCCGTGACCACGTGCCCATTCTCGAGTTCCACACGGAACATCGTATTCGGCAGCGTGTCGACCACGGTGCCTTCCATTTCAATTACGTCTTCTTTCGCCATCTATTAGGTAATCCGATTCGATCGGCGCAGTCAGCGCGCCGATTGCAAGGCCGCGTATTATAGCAAAGGGTTTTCATAATTTAAAACAACTGCTTATGTTTCTCCTACCAGGCGGTCGGTGGTCGTGCCGTCAATGGTCGGGGAGGTCGGCATCGTGCTCGAAGCGCTGCCAGTTGCCGCTGCGCCACAGCTCGAGCGGCCGAAAACGCGCCTTGTAGGCCATTTTGTGGCTGTCGCGAATCCAGTACCCGAGGTAAAGGTGGGGCAGATTCAACGCATTTGCCCACTCGATCTGCTTGAGAATCGCCAGCGTGCCGAGTGACCGTTCGGGTAGTGCGGGGTCGAAGAAGGTGTACACGGCTGACAGCCCGTTCGCGAGGCGGTCGGTCACGGCGACGCCGAGCAGCTTCGAAGCGCTGCGCAGTTCGAGGAAGCGGGTGTCGCACCAGTCGGCGTTGAGAAACGCCATGTATTGATCGGGCGTTGCCGATGCCATGTCACCATCGCCGTGCCGCGCGGCCGTGTAGCGCTGGTAGAGGGCGTAGTGCTCGTCGTGAAAACCGGCCGCGTGTTCAATCGTGGTCACATCGTCATTGGCGCGCAGTATGCGGCGATGCGAGCGGCGCAGCGCGAAGGCGTCGACGGGTATCCTCACCGACACACATTGGCGGCAGTCTTCGCAGCGCGGCGCATACACCATGCGACCACTGCGCCGGAACCCGAATGAGATCAACTCGGCATAACGGGCCGCGGTCATCGCGTCGTCGGGGTCGGTGAACAACGTGCTGCTCAGCCTGTCGGGCAGGTAGCTGCACGCATGCGGTGCGGACAGGTACAGCGCCAGCGCCCGGTCTGATGCGCGCGTCACGGCAGCAACTCGTGTGCGGCGAATTGCGTCTGTGGCACGACGGGAGCGACCGTGGCGTCCACCGCTGCGTCGAGCGCCTGCTCAAATACGCTGCGATCGATTTCGCGTGCCCCGAGGCTGGCCAGATGCGGCGTGTAGACCTGGCAGTCGATGAGTTCGAAGGGCTGCCGGCGCGCGATGTCGACCAGCATGGCCAGCGCCGTCTTCGAGGCGTCCGTGGTACGGCTGAACATGGATTCACCGAAGAACACGCCGCCGAGCGCGATACCGTAGAGTCCGCCGACCAGGGTGTCGTCCTGCCACACCTCCACCGAATGCGCGTATCCAGCGGCGTGAAGATGCATGTAGGCATCGATCATCTGTGGCAGCAGCCAGGTGCCGGGGGCGCCTTGGCGCGGTGCTGCACAGGCACGGATGACGTGCTGGAATGCCTGGTCGACACTCAACATGAAACCGCGATGTCGGATCGATTTGCGCAGGCTGCGCGACAGGCGGAACTCCCCCGGGTACAACACCATGCGCGGGCTCGGGCTCCACCACAGAATCGGTTGGCCGGGGCTGAACCAGGGAAATATGCCGCGCCGGTAGGCGTTGAGCAGGCGTTTTTCGCGCAGGTCACCGCCGATGGCGAGCAGGCCGTTGGGATCGGTTTCGGCCAGCCGTGCGTCCGGGAAGGCGGTGTCCGGGGTTGTGTTGTCGAGATCGAAGATCACGGCGCTTCTTCGTTACGGTAGGGGCTGTGGGCCGCCATCTCCTTCATATAGTCGATCATGCCCTCACGCTCAAAATGCAGGTGGCGTGAAATGGCATCGGCGAAACGCGCGTCGGCGATCCAGTGCGCCGACAGCGTTTCGGTCGGCAGGAAGCCGCGCGGCACCTTGTGTTCGCCCTGGGCGCCCGGTTCGAACCGCTGCAGCCCGTGCTCAATACAGTACTCGATGCCCTGGTAGTAACAGGTCTCGAAGTGCAGGTTGTCGACATAGCGGCTGCATCCCCAGTGGCGACCGTACAGGGTCGTCTCGCCGACCAGGCAGAACGCCGCTGCCACGGGGCTTGCGTGCTGTTCGGCGACGATCAGCAGAACGGCCTCGGGCATGCTGCGGGCTATCGCACGGAAGAATCCCAGGCTCAAGGTCGGCATGCCGCCACGGCGGTCGAACGTGGATTCGTAGAGGCCGTGAAACAGCGTCCAGTCATCGTCGCTAGCGCTGTTACCGTCGAGCAGGCGGAAACGCACGCCGGCTTCGCCGACCTTGCGGCGCTCGCGACGGATGTTCTTGCGCTTGGCCGCGGACAACGACGCCAGGAAAGCGTCGAACGATGGATATCCGCGATTCTGCCAATGGAACTGGCACCCCGTTCGACGCAACAGACCGGCCGATTCGAGCAGCGCATTCTCGTGTGCGAGCGTAAACAGCCAGTGCAGAGACGACACCTCGCTCTGCCGCGCCAGTTCCAGGGCGGCGACGGACAACTGGGTTGCCGTGTGTGCGGGTGCTTCGTCGTGCAGCAACAGCTTTGGGCCGGTTGCCGGTGTATACGGCGATGCACTGACCAGTTTCGGGTAGTAGTCCAGGCCGTGGCGGCGGTAGGCGTCGGCCCAGGACCAGTCGAAGACGAACTCACCGTACGAGTTGAACTTGAGGTACAGCGGCGACGCACCGACGAGCCGCTCGCCGGACCACAGTGTGATGTGGCGCGGCAGCCAGCCGTAGCGTTCTCCCAGGCAGCCTTCGTTCTCCAGTGCGGTGAGAAATTCGTGGCGCAGGAAAGGGTAAGCCCGGACGCCGAGCGCGTTCCAGGACGATGCGGGTATCGCATCGATTCGCTCGACGATGCGCAGCGAAAGATCGGATGCGGTCGACGCCTGATCGGGAATCATGGTCGAGAAACTAAGGCGTGAACCGCGAGCGGTCAACGGGTTGTCCGTGGGTGTTATGCGCCGGTCGATACAACGCGATCGCCAAGCGGCTGCACTGTGCGGTCCACATGCCTGTGGCAGACGATCTGCCAGTAAAGAATTACGTTCGCAGGACGCTATAGGCGACGTGACAGACCAGAACGAGCTACTCAATCTCACCCTTGGATCGGTGCTGCAGCTGCAGGCGACCGTGCCCGAGAATGCGCCGCGTTACTCCGTGCGCCTGATCGGTGCACTGCCGAACGCCAGCCTCGTGGTGACGACGCCGAGCCTGCAGGGCAAATTGCAGATCGTGCGTGAAGGTCAGCGCTTCGCCGTGCGTGCCTTGAAAGGGGAGCGCGTGGTGGGTTTCGTCGTCCCGGTGATCCATGTCGCGTTGAAGCCCTATCCCCATTTGCATCTCGAATACCCCACGCAGGTGGAGCAGATCGTCGTGCGCAATGCCTCGCGCGTGAGCGCCGCCATTCCTGCCGAAATGCGGCTCGTCGAACGTGAGCAGGGGAGCGATGGCTTCACGCAGGGTACGCTCATCGATCTTAGCGAGACGGGGGCGAAGGTCTCCACGACCCAGGTGCTGGGTGAGCGCGGGGCGCTGTTGCACACGCGATTCCAGCTCACCGTGAGTGGTCAGAGCGAAGACCTGGTGCTGCTCGGTTGTATCCGTAATGTCAGCGAGCGGGTAGAGACTGGGCTCGATGGCGAACACGCGGTCTTCCACAGCGGTGTCCAGTTCCGCTCACTAAGCCGATTTCAGCAGGTCCTGCTGCATGCCTGGGCGACCGACCGTTTCCTCGAAGAAACGCTGAGTTCCAAAGGTCGATAGGGCGACGCAGCGGTGTCGCCACGTCGCCGCTGTTTCACGCTTTGTGTTCGAGGGCGTCGAGGTACTTCTCGGCGTCCAGCGCCGCCATGCAGCCAGTGCCCGCGGATGTGATCGCCTGACGGTAGACATGATCCATGACGTCGCCGGCCGCGAACACGCCAGCGACCGAGGTTGCGGTGGCATTGCCTTCGCTGCCGCTCTTCACCTTGATGTAACCACCCGCCATGTCCAACTGACCCTCGAAGATCGCGGTGTTCGGTTTGTGCCCGATGGCGATGAACAGGCCATGGACATCGATGTCTTTGGTGCTGTCGTCGACGGTGCTCTTGATGCGCATGCCGGTCACGCCGCTGTTGTCGCCGAGCACCTCGTCGAGAACATGATTCCATTCCAGCGTCACGTTGCCGTTCTCGGCCTTGTCGAGCAGCTGCTTCTGCAGGATCTTCTCCGCACGCAGACTGTCGCGGCGGTGCACCAGCGTGACCTCGGAAGCGATGTTCGACAGGTACAGCGCCTCCTCGACGGCAGTGTTGCCACCCCCGATCACGGCGACCTTCTGATTGCGGTAGAAAAAGCCGTCGCAGGTCGCGCATGCCGACACGCCTTTGCCCTTGAAGGCCTCTTCCGACGGCAGGCCGAGGTATTGTGCCGAAGCGCCCGTGGCGATGATCAGGGCATCGCAGGTGTAGTGCTGGCTGTCGCCCTTGAGGCGGAACGGGCGTTGACTGAGGTCGACCTCCGAGATGTAGTCGAAGATGATCTCGGTCTCGAAGCGCTCGGCATGCGCGAGCATGCGTGCCATCAGGTCGGGTCCCTGCACGCCGTCGTTGTCGCCGGGCCAGTTGTCGACCTCGGTCGTGGTCATGAGCTGGCCACCCTGTTCCATGCCCGTGACGAGCACCGGGTTGAGGTTGGCGCGGGCCGCATAGACCGCGGCCGTGTATCCGGCGGGGCCGGAACCGAGGATCAGCAGACGGCAGTGCTTGGTATCGCTCATGCAGAAATTCTCCTGTCGTATAACGTCGCGCCGGCGGGATGACGCAGCGGTCGGGCGCGCCATACTATAAAAAGCCTGCGGGGAGGTAAAACCATGAGTTTACGGGTTGGGGTTCCGTCGGAAATCAAACCGATGGAGGGACGCGTCGGCCTGACGCCCGACGCCGTCGCGGAGTTGGTCGCTGTGGGTGCGCAGGTGGGCATCCAGCGCGGTGCGGGTGCGGCCAGCGGCTATGCCGACGACGACTATGCCGGACTGGGCGCCGAACTACTCGATGGTGCTGACGCGCTGTACGACTGGGCACAGCTCGTGGTCAAGGTCAAGGAACCCGTGGGCGAGGAGATCAACCGTCTGCGTGCCGACCACCTGCTGTTCTGTTACCTGCATCTTGCGGCCAATCCCGCGTTGACCCGGCGACTGTGCGAGATCGGCCTCACGGCAGTGGCGTTCGAGACGGTCGCCGATCACGGCCGCCTGCCGATACTCGTGCCCATGAGCGAGATCGCAGGGCGCATCGCGGTGCAGGTCGGCACGCATCTGTTGCACACTACGCAGGGCGGGCGCGGCATTCTGCTCGGCGGCCTGCCGAGCGTCGAGCGTGGCCATGTCGTGGTGCTCGGTGCCGGGCACGCGGGCGGCGCCTCGGCGCGCGCGGCGGCCGCACTGGGGGCCAATGTCACGGTTTTCGACAAGAACCCGCTACAGCTCGAGCGCATGTTCGATCTCGGCCCGAATGTCAGTGCGTTGATGCCGACGGCGTCGTCGGTCGCCGACGCCGTGGCCGATGCCGATCTGTTGATCGGCGCGGTGCTGTTGCCGGGGGCAGCGACGCCGCGTCTGGTCAGCCGTGCGCAGGTCGCGCGTATGCGTCCCGGCAGTGTGATCAGCGACATCGCGGTCGATCAGGGCGGCTGCATCGAGACCACGCGGCCGACGACCTACGATGATCCGACCTACGTCGACGAAGGCGTCGTCCATTTCTGCGTCACCAATATGCCGGGCGCGGTACCACGCAGCGCGACCCAGGCCCTGACGTCGGCGATGCTGCCATACCTGCACGGCCTGCTCGACCCGGGGTGGCGCGAAGATTCACGCCTGCGCGGTGCCATCAACGTCGATCGCGGGCGCATCGTCCACCCGGCGCTGCAGAACTGACTGTCCCCGCCCGCGGGCCTGTGCGATAATTCAGCCACTACCTGCAGAAGTCTGCACAACACATTGTTTTCGAAGACGAATTATTCGGGATGAGATGCACGCGTCGCTGAGCCGGCGCCTCAAAGAGGGCGCCTTCCTTTTGTTGTTGGCGATCGGGGTCTATTTCCTCATGGCCCTGTTCTCGTATTCGCCCGACGATCCGAGCTGGGTCTACGAGAGCGCCAAGCGCACCGCAGACAACGCCGGTGGCGTCGCCGGCGCGTGGGCGGCCAGTGTGTTGTTCATGTTGTTCGGCAAGGTCGCGTACGTGTTTCCACTCATGATCGCCTGGGGCGGCTGGGTGATGTTCCGCGAGCGCGATGAGGTGCACCACAGCGCCACGCTGCGTGTCGCACGCTGGGTCGGTTTCGTGCTCACGGTGCTGAGTGCGACGGCACTCGCGTCGATGCACTTCGGCCTTGCCGATGAGCTACCCGAAGGTCCCGGCGGTATCGCCGGCAAGTTCATCAGTGACTCCGGCGAGGCAGCGTTGAACCCGGCAGGGGCCAGCTTGTTGCTGCTCGCGTTGTTGTTGGTCGGCTTTACGTTGTTCACGGGCGTTTCCTGGTTGGCCGTCATGGACGGCATCGGTGGCTTCCTGCTCAATGCCTGGCGTCAGGGCAGCATGCTGCTCGGCGATGCGGTCGAGCGTCGCAAGGCGAATCAGATGAAGCAGGAGCGACAGGAGGTCGTGAAAAAGGAGAAAGAGCGCAAACGCGACAAGCCGCCGCCGGTGATCGAGAAGAAGGAACCGACGATCAAGATCAGCGAGCGTGTCGAAAAAGAAAAACAGATGCCGCTGCTCGACATCGAGCCGAACACCGAGCTGCCGCCACTGGGTCTGCTCGATCCACCCAAGCCCAGCGGCAAGGCGCTGTCGACCGAGGCCCTGCAGGCGATGTCGGTGCAAGTCGAACGCAAGCTCGCGGACTTCGGCGTGACGGCCGAGGTCACGGCGGTCCATCCCGGGCCCGTGGTCACGCTGTTCGAGCTGCAGCTCGCACCGGGTACCAAGGCGAGCAAGGTCACGAATCTGTCGAAAGACCTCGCGCGTGCGCTGTCGGTGGTGTCGGTGCGCGTGGTCGAGGTGATTCCCGGCAAGACCGTGATCGGTCTCGAAATCCCCAACGAATACCGCGAGATGGTGTATCTCAGCGAGGTGCTGCGGTCGGAGGCCTACGACCGCTCGAAGTCACCGTTGACCCTGGCGCTGGGCAAGGACATCGTCGGTGAGCCTGTGGTCGCGGATCTCGCGAAGATGCCGCATGCGCTGATCGCGGGTACCACGGGCTCCGGCAAGTCGGTCGCGGTCAACGCGATGATCCTGAGCCTGTTGTACAAGGCGACGGCGGAAGAGATCCGCTTGATCATGATCGATCCGAAAATGCTCGAGCTGTCGGTTTACGAGGGTATCCCGCATCTGCTGACGCCCGTCGTGACCGACATGAAGGAAGCAGCCAACGCACTGCGTTGGTGTGTCGGCGAGATGGAACGGCGATACCGCCTCATGGCGTCGCTCGGGGTGCGCAACATCGCCGGTTACAACAAGAAGGTACGTGACGCGATCAAGGCCGGCGAGCCGATCAAGGATCCGCTGTTCAAACCGGAACCGCATCCACTGACCGGCGAGCTGCCGGATATCCCCGACTTGCACGCGATGCCGTACATCGTCGTCGTGGTCGACGAATTCGCCGACATGATGATGGTCGTCGGCAAGAAGGTCGAAGAACTCATCGCGCGGCTGGCGCAGAAGGCGCGCGCCGCCGGTGTGCACCTGCTGCTGGCCACGCAGCGACCGTCGGTCGATGTGATCACGGGCCTGATCAAGGCCAATATCCCGACGCGCATCGCGTTCCAGGTGTCGTCGCGTGTCGACTCGCGCACGATCCTGGACCAGATGGGCGCCGAGTCGCTACTCGGTCACGGCGACATGCTCTACCTGCCGCCGGGTACGAGCATCCCGGAACGCACACACGGCGCGTTCGTCGATGACCACGAGGTGCATCGCGTGGTCAATCACCTCAAGCAATCCGGCGCACCCAACTACATCGACGAGATCCTACAGGAACCAACCGAGGCGATTCCCGGTCTATCGGCAGAGGCGTCCGGTGTCGACACCGAGGACCAGGACCCGTTGTTCGACGAAGCGGTCAAGATCGTGACCGAGTCGCGACGCGGTTCGATCTCCGGTGTACAGCGGCGGCTCAAGATCGGCTACAACCGCGCTGCGCGGTTGGTCGAGGAGATGGAGCGCATCGGTATCGTCAGCACCGCCGATGAGCGCGGCAATCGTGAGGTGTTGGCGCCGCCACCGGTGAAGGATTGATGGGTTACAGAGCGCTGCTTTTCATTGTGTTGACGCTGGGTCAGGGAGCCGTCTTCGCGGGTGCGGGACGTGATGCACTGGACGGGTTTCTCGATGGGCTGACCACGCTGCAGGCGAAGTTCGAACAATCGGTCCTGGATACCGAAAACGCCACGACCGGCCGCATGTACGGCCTGTTTCTGCTCGAACGTCCCGGGCATTTCCGCTGGGACTACGTGGCACCGACCAAGCAGGTCATTCTTGCCGACGGCCGCGATGTGTGGATCATCGAGGAAGAGCTGAACCAGGTCACGCGGCATCTGCAGAAATGGGCGCTCAAGGGCACGCCCGCGGCATTTCTGACCAAGGATGAGTCGGTCGACAAAGACTTCGAGGTGGTCGAGATCGGTGAACGCCTCGGCATGCAATGGATCGAGCTGATTCCGCGTGATGGCGACAGTGATCTGATCCGGGTGCTGTTGGCGTTCGACGGCAAGCAACTCAAGCACATGGAACTCAACGACAAGTTCGGGCAGATCTCGCGCTTCACGTTTTCTGACATTCAGCGCAACCAGCCGATCGACCCCGAATTGTTCGTCTACCAGGGGCGCGACGACTGGGATGTGCTGAACGTCGACTGACGGCGCTAGCGCCGTGTGGTTGCGATCGTTCAGAGCTCGGCGCCGAGCAGGGTCGCAAGACCGTACAAGCGTGCCTCACTCAGGCTGAGTATCCAGCCATCGATATCGACCACGCGGGCCTCGCGGTATTCGTTGCGGATCATCCGTGTAGCCGCCTCGATCAAACGTTCGCTGACGGTCGCTTCGGCGAGCGGTTGTTGCAGTTGTGCGCTCAGTGCCTTGTCGAGCGACACGACGAGCTGGTGTAGGTCGCGCTCGTGCGGCTGGGATTGCAGAAAGCGTTCGCCGAACGCGCGCACGGCGTCTGCATCGCCGACCAGCGACCGGACCCAAAGTGACGGCGCTACCGCTGCGGTGTCCGCTGCTGCTGCCGAGCCTGCAAATCGCGCCGTCGCGAGTGCGCCGAGCATGACGGCGAGAAAGCGCCGGCGAGACAGTGGCGGCACGTGCGCATGGACAAACGGTTGCATGGTCGGCATGTCACAGTCCCAGAGACTTGAGATGATCGGCGAGACGCAAGGTCATGGCGACGATGGTCAAGGTGGGGTTGGCCGCGCCGCTCGTTGGAAACACCGAACTGCCGGCAATGTGCAGATTGTCGATGCCGTGAACCTTGCCGTTGCGATCGACGACGCCGCGGCGCGGATCGTCGTGCATACGCGTCGTCCCCATGTGGTGCGCGCCCCCGGCGACGAGCTCGGGCCAGCTGTCGGGGTCGTCGATGTTCATGCGCATGCGGCCCATGCCCAAGGCGCCGATCTCCATCGCCAGCGCTCGCACATGGGCAACGACGCTGCGCCGATCCTGTTGCGTCAACTGCCAGTTGAGCCTGATCTTGCGCAGGCCCAACGCGTCCGTTTCGTCGGCAAGCGTCACCCGGCTGTCGGGATTGGGAGCCTGCTCGCAAGCGCAGCCGAGGCCGAGCCATTCTCCTATCTTGTCCGGCAAGGGTGAATCCGGTGTAACGCGCGGCACACCGATGAACTTGTAGGCCGCGCGCAGCATGTCCTGGTGTTCCTGCGCATGGGGATGCAGCCATTCTGGCGGTTTGTCACGCCGGTACTTGCCCGCTTCGCCGGCCATGAACGCGGCGTTGAGAAGCCGCTGCTCGCGCAGATAACCATCGCTCGCAATGAAGGTCGCGCCGCCATCGCGTTGCTCGACACGCAGACGGCGGCGATAGATCAACGGCACGCGCTCGATGTCGCCGACCACGATCTCACCGAAATCGGACAGATGCGGGTGCTCCATGAAATAGCGACCCACGAGGTCGTGCTGGTTGCCCAGCCCGGCGGGCACGACGTCGTTCGACAGCAGCAACATGCGCGCATTTTCGAGGCCGCCGGTGGCCAGCACGTAGTGGCGCGCACGCACTTGGTGGTGTCGACCGTTCAGGGTCGCGATGTCGAGTACCTCGACATGCTGTCCCATCGCCGTGGCGCCGATGCGCGTGACATTCGCGTTGAGCAATACACTGACATTGTCGTCGTCGCCCAATTCATCGCCATAGCGTTGGCCGAAGCGGGTTGGCGGGCTGAAATGGACGAAGCGCAGCGCCATGCGACCACTTGGCAGATCGGGCAGCGACTGCCCGGTACCGGCCTCCCAGTAGGCTTTGTCGTCGAAGCGCATCGGCGAGATTTCGACGATCTCGCTGGCAGGCCCGTAGTAGGGCGCCAACGTCTCGATCGTGAATGGCCAACCGCTGTGCGGCACCCAGTCGCGCGCCTCGAAGTCGATTGCGTCGAGCGGCCGGCAGTAGCCCCCCCAGTGATTGGAGCTGCCGCCGAGGTAGCGCAGGCGGTTGCCCACGAGCGGGTAGACGATGCCGGTGTTCTCGCCATCGTAGAGCGCCTGCGTGTCGGCATCGAAGGCCAGGCCGCCACTCTCGACCACGCAGATACGGATGCCCCGGCCGCGCAGTGTGCGCGCCAGTGTGATGCCGGCCACGCCGCCACCGATGATCGCGAGGTCGGCATCGATGCGGGACTGGTCGGGGAGCGTGCGGGCGTCGAGGTACATCGTTGGTCTGGTGTCGTGTGCGGCGGACCGGGCGGCTTGCCTGGCGAACCGCGGGTGATACGACACTATGATGTGTCGGCGCCGTCATTCCTGTAAACGGCGGCAAGCGCATTTGCCCTGATGTGCACGACGCGTGGCCGCCGATTTGTGGCTGAGTTGGCAGTCCTGCGCGTGTGCGGCGCCCGGGACGCATCCCTTGGCTGCGTACCTGGCGGTCGGAGTT
>JAGRHA010000089.1 GCA_020445205.1 Gammaproteobacteria bacterium | reverse complement strand
GATCAATCATCTGCGCGGCTGGGGTGCCAGCGACGTGGAACAGGACAACGGCGAGCCCGAAACCGTGGTTTTCGCGCTGCCCAGGAACCTGCTCAACGCCATCCACCGGCAATAACCGGGCACCCTCGTCCGCCGGTCGACATCCAGGTGGGCAGGCGCCGTCCCTGCGGTGCCCGCGACATCGAACTCACCAGCAGTTGCTGGCCGATCCGGTCGCGGTCTTCGTGCCCAGCTGGTCGATGGTGTAACTGCCGCAATTCGGTGCATCGCCGGCTTGTGCTCCGGACGAGTTGACCGTGGCCGTCACGCTGAAGCCCTGCCCGCCACCACTCAGCGTTGGCGCGGCGATCGTGTAGTAGCCTTCATCGGAGTTGCCGCCCTGGATATCACCCGATACCTGCAGTGAGCTCAGTGCAGCCGCATAGCTGCCATTGATCGTGTAGTAGCGTTCCTGCGCCAGTGCGATCGTCTCCAGCGCCACCTTGGCATCGGCACGCCGTGCCTTCTGCGTCTGGTTGGTGTACAGCGGGTAGGCGATCGCCGCGAGCACTGCCATGACGGCCACCACGACCATCAGTTCGACCAGGGTCAGACCTTTCTGCCGACGATTCATGTTCGCTCCTTACTTGATCCTGACCCAAGACTTGCGCCCGACGCCACCGATGTCCGGACGCTCTTTCTTGACATCGATCTGCGCCTGCTTCGAACCCGAGATGTTCTTCGTTTGGAACGAACCGTCGGCAAAGCCGGACAGAATCGCCGGGTTCTGGATGATGCCGATCTTCGACTTGGTACCCGACAGCGGAATGTACGTGGTAACGCCATTGCTCGTCGTCGCCTGCATATCACGATAGTCGAACAGGCCGTCACCGTTGAGGTCGAGTACCGGCACCTTGAGGCGGCCACCTGTATACGGATCGATCTCCATGAGCCATCCAGAGCCACCCTGCTCACACGGCACCGGTGACGGCGTCGTGGTAACGAAAATCAGCCGCCCGCCACGCAGTATCGGGCGTTGCACCGATTTTTCGCCGCTATCCGTGAGATCCAGATACCAACCACAGGATTGGCCCGTCGTGCACACACCCGCAGGGATGGACGAATTCGGCCCCGCCCATTGCACTGGTGTGTCGCTGACCACGCGTACCGTCTCCGTGTTGCTGCCGAACGTGATCACGGGCACCGACGTGATGGACTGCTTCTGCAGCACGTTCGAGTTGCGCGTCGTCACCGAGGTGACCTGATTGCCATCGTCGCGGTCCCAGATGCCATACATGGTGTTGTAGACGACGGCATTGGCCGGATCCTGGTCGGTCAGCTCGTAATACTTGCCCGTACCGAAGTACACGATGCGACCCTTGGCGTAGGTCGGGTGATAGCCGACGGCCACACGCGCGGTGATCTTCTGATTCACGCCCGACGCGTTCTTCGCCTTGTACAGCAGCGTCGTATTTGCGCGCAGGAAGCCGTTGGTGTTGTCCGCCGCAAAACGCCACACGTTGCCGTTCAAATCGCCTGCGTAGATGAGGTCGACCAGGCCATCGCCATCGGTATCGACCGGCGCCGGTGTCGACAGTCCGTTGCCGGAGCCATGTGCAGCGACCGGGTTGCCGCTCGCATCCACCGACAAATCGATCGAACGCAGCAGTTGACCATCGCTGAGTCGCACGATGTACATTACGGCCTTGCCACTCTTGCCGTGATAACCATTGCCGAATATCGCGACCCAGCCGTGGACCTTGGCCTTGACGATCGACGGCTGGCTGAACGCATAGCCGAGCTCTTCGAAGTCACTGCCGGACACCGTCGGCGTCGCCTGGATGTCCCACAACGCCACGTTACCTGCGCCGCTTTCGTCGAACAGACTCGGGTCGGTCACGTCGAGCGCAAAGATGCCCGAACCACCCGCACCCTGCGTACCGACCAGCACGGTATGCCAGGCGCCTCCAAAGAAGGCATCGATGACGTTGACAGGACCGTCGACATAGTACTTGTGTTGGTAATTCGGCGACGTCAGCTGGTTGAGTGTGGCATAGGTGCCGCCTGGCACGTATGCGATGCGCTCCTGTCCCGTACAGGCCGACACACCGTGCAGCGCACCATCATTGCCGCCGAAGTAAAGGATGGGTTCGCGATCCAGCAGATTGACAGACCGCAGGTTGCCACTGGAGTCGAAACAATTGACATCGTCGTTGGCCGCTTTGAACGTCGAGTAGGCCACGGTCTCCAGTGTGTCCGCGTAGTTGAAGTTCGGTGCACCGACAACGATCGGTGTCGAGTTCACGACATCACCGAGCATATGGACCTCCGGATTGCCGCTCGCATCCTTGCCGATACGATCGCGGAAGGCCGGCGTGCCCGCACCCGTGTTGCCCTGCGACAGTTCGTAGTAGCGGTTGCCGCGCAAATAATCCAAGCGCTGACTGCCGAAGCCATCAGACAGAGCACTACCTGGATTGAGATTCAACGCCGCCTGTTGCGTGGCATTGAGGCTTGCCCAGCGGAAAGGTACGCCACCAATTGGGAAACCGTTGACATCCAGGGTGCTGTCCCACGTGATCCACTCACGCCCGGTGTCGTAGTTCTGCAGTTTCACCTTGTCGGCGACATCCCACTCGGGATTGGCCTGATCCACGGTGCCCGTCGACGTGTCGACCTTGAGCGACACCACGCTGCCCGACCAGTCGGTGCTGTCGAAACGTGCCTGGTATAGTCGTGTCGTGGTCTGTAGGCTGACCGAGTTGGCAACGACCGAAGAAGACGATGACTTGGTTGCGATCGTCGACAGATAGCTCGCCAGTTTCGGTCCGATCTGCGACGGATCGTCGGCGAAGAAGTAGCTGTCGGCAATGCCGTCTCCATCTTCGTCCCATTCCGTCTGTACATCCGGCATGTCGTTGTTGTTGGAGTCATTGAAGGAGCCGTACTTTGCCGCGTACTGCAGCGGCGTCGGCAACGACACAGCGGTACCAGCACCCGGCGTGAACACCTGCGTCGCCGGCGTGTTCTCGCTGCCGTCGCGCCCCGGATCGTCGTCGAAAGAGGTGTACTGCGTCGAACCCTGCTGCACTCCCTGATAAACGCCATCGGCCGTGGTACCGGAGATCACATAACCGACGCGCATCCACGCGCCCGAAAACTTGTGGATGGCACGCACCGTCACGCGCAGGTTGCCGGAACCCGGATTGGAATCGTTCGCACCGCTGCCATCGTCGTCATGTGTCGTACAGGCCGCACCGACGCAGACCGAGACACGAGAGATCACGTCCATGTCGTAGTCGTTGCCCCAAGCCGAGTCCTCCCAGTGCGCAAGAAAGCGCGCATAGACCAATTTGCCATTGACGTCGTACTCGGTCGACTCAACGTTGAGGTGCGCGAGGCTGGACGCCCGCCAAGTACCACCGCTGTCAAACGATGCATAACCGTTGGGCACGACCGACACTTTCCGGCCGCCGATATCGAAAACGAAATCGGGCAGCGATTTGGCCATGGCGATCGCGTAGGTGTTGATCGTCTGCTCGTCCTTGTAGCCGGTAGCCGTACGCAGGTCCGTGGTATGGGCTTTGTACGCGATACCCGAAATCGCGTAGCCGCCCTGCTTCTGCGGCGTCGCCGGACATAGGCCGCGCATCTGCGACAGGCTCGTGAATGCCTTTGCCGAACAGGTGTTGCTGTCGGGCGCCGCCATAGGCGTCGCACCGACCTCACCAATGAACACATTACCGCTCAGCGACTCTTGCGTACCGATCGAATCGGTCGATGTATTGATACTCCCGAGCACCGTTGGCACGGTACCCAGGTGATCGGTGTCGAAACTGTTGTCCCCACTGGCGATCACGACAACGTTCATCGGCGTACACCACTCCGTCGCCGGCATCGGATCGGACCAGGCCGCCGTCGGCAGACTCAGCGAGTCCGAGCCAACATTGAATGTCGTCGTCGGCGACCCCTCCCCGATCATGTAGCGCACGGCCTCGAGATACAGCTCCGAAATCGGGTTGCCCCAGTTCGAGCACGTAGCGTCATAGCTGCTGCCGCCACGCACCTCTGTCTGCGATGCAGACAGGTAGGACGAGATCGGAATACCGAAAATCGCGCAATCGAGATACTTGCGTTGCGAGTAATCCCAGGTAGTCAGGCGTATCTTGTCCAGTGTCGAAATTATGCCATTGACACCGGTGTTGAACGTGCCATTGGTCAAATTGACTTCATCCGTCGACGCCACGGCATTGCCGGCAAGCTGACTGATGCCTTTGCGCAACACGCCACCCTTGTCACGCTTGACGTAACTACCGCTGACCAGGCCGAAGCGCAACTCGCCATCTTCGCCGTAGTCCTGCAACAGACCCGTTGGCTTGGCGGCGGTTGACGAGTTGTAGACCTTACAGTTGGTTTCGAGTTTGCCGCTCTCGCAAACCTTGACGCGTACGCTCGGTGAAGCCGAACTGCTCGGGGAGTAGATGTTCTGCGAAGTACCCGGGCTCACACCGTTGTTACGCCACTCGCACTGGTACACCTCGTCTGCTGCCCAGCGCCCCCAGTCGCCGCGCGCGATGCGCACCTTGGGGTGGTTGGTCGTAGTGCTCATGTTTTGCGTCACATCGCTGCCGCTACTTGGCGGTGGGGTGCTGTTGCAAAGCGATACAGTCGACGCCACGCCAAACGACGTCGGCAGATAGTCGGCCATGGTGTCGGTTCCCGCCGGTGTGAACACTTTGACGAACGAGTGGACGTCATGCGGCAGCAACTCTCGCTCGAGCACTGTCGCACTGGTCGAATCCACGTTGCGCTTTCCACCGTATAGCGCCTTACGCAAGACGTCGATACGTGTCATCGTCGCCCAGTTGAGGAAGTTGCCGCTCCAATCACCATCTGACGCCGTGTTGTTGCAATGATGCAGGTTGGCGCCGGAAGCGAGGTTCTTGGGTTCGTAATAACCGCTACCGCTGTTGTAGGCATAACAACGCTTGCTGTCGAAGTAACCGTAGTAATCGAACGTGTCGGTGTAGGTGTTGTCGATTCTGCCGTCGCCGTTGAGATCCGAGTAGTCGGCGAAAGCCTTCATGAATAACTGGTGATCGACCGACATCGCAAACATGACCATCGGCTTGACATCGGACACCAGGAACAAAGGTTCTTGCGCCGGCAACGCGATCGCCGCGCGACTCGACATGACACCCCAGGCGATCGCGAGCGTGGAACTGAGAATTTTGTTGCGCATGACCCTTACTCCTTAGTTCCCGTTCCAGTGGAAATAGGTGCTCTGCAACAGCACCTGGGTCTTCGGCGAAACGCCGTAGCCCTTTGATGTGACCCGATAGTAGTGCAGGGTCACGGGCGGACCCGCACCCTCAGAGATGTCGCTACCCTGCAACTCGATGTCCGGGAGCTGTTCGATGTAGTACTCGGGCATCGCCGAGACAAGCTGCTTGCCGTTGCCGTCGGTCAACACGGACGACGCCACTGTTTGTCCATAATTGCCGGCCGTCTGCGGATCGACGCTCGACGAGGTCGACAGCACGATGTATGTGCCATCCGTGCCGTCGAACAGAAGACTGCCGAACGTGGTCGCGTTGGCGATGCCTTCCTCGCCGGTACGCAGCGCGGTCTCGGCGGCCTGCAGCGCGGCACTGTGATCGCGGAAGTTGCCCGCCATGCGTTCTTCCATCGAGGTGTCACGCATACTTGCCGTACCCAGTACGGTGAGTACCAGTAACAACACCAGGGCGACGATGAGGACCGCGCCGCGTTGTGCGCCGTAGCGGGGAAATGTCTGCCTGTACATGTTCACACCTTTCAAAGCACCGAGTTGCGTACCGATATGACTGAGCTGAACTCCTGCCGCAGACGCAGGTCGCCCGTAGTCGGCGTTATTGCGGTACTACCCGAAGGGAAATAGGTATAGGGAGCCTCGACGGCGCTGGCGGCATCAACGCTATTGAGTAGCAGCGATACCCGCACGGCGACCGCATCGGCCAGGTTCACGCCGACACCCGCTGGCGTGAACTGGTCGATCTCACCGTTGCCATCGGTATCCATTGCGTACGTGATCTGCAGGTTTTCCACACCATCGACCAGCTCGGTCGAATTCGTGCCATCAAAACGATACAACGCCGTGATCGCCTGACCACTGGTGTTCGTCCGCCCCGTCGTTCCGACGAAATAGGTATGCGTGGTGAACTCCATCACCACAGCATCGCCGCCATACGGCTGTGCCAATTGATCCTGCGTGTTGTTACTCGTGGTATGGGTGAT